>NZ_WXWH01000041.1:0-117864 GCF_009904905.1 Vibrio sp. V30_P3S12P165
ATATATAATACCTAACTCAACAAGTTTTGAAAATTAACACCAATAACACCACATTCAGTGGGCAAGGAGACAGTAATGATCCAAGGTATCCAAATCACGAAAGCAGCTAATGATGACTTACTTAACTCAATTTGGCTAATCGACAGTGAAAAAAATGAAGCGCGTTGTGTCGCTGCACTCACTGGCTACGAAGCCGATCAAGTTGTTGCTATCAGCGAGTTTGGTGATTATGAAAGCCGTGAAGTCGCCATTGAAGCTGCGCCTCGTATTGAAGGCGGGCAACACCTCAACGTAAATGTGCTAAAACGTGAAACACTAGAAGATGCGGTTGCACATCCAGAAAAATACCCACAACTTACCATTCGTGTTTCAGGGTATGCCGTACGTTTTAACTCGCTAACCCCAGAACAACAGCGCGACGTTATTGCACGTACTTTTACTGAATCACTCTAATTTTCAGAAAATTCCACACCAATTGTAAATTCGGTGCTGGATCAAATAGCTAAAAAAAGCGGTGCTGATCAGCACCGCTTTTTATATCGACCACAATAATAACTTTAAATTATGGTAATTTTACCAATAAAGCTCTCAAAGCAGCAAAATCATTATCTAACTCAACAGAGAGAAGTTCCATGGCGGCGTGTTTTGCTAATGGGGCGGGAAGTTCAATATCGGTATTGAGGATCTCATCCACCACTTCTTTAAATTTAGCCGGATGAGCTGTACACAAAAATAGCCCCGTTTCTCCCGCTTTTAACTGTTCGTTTAATACGCGATAGGCTATCGCACCATGTGGTTCACACAGATAGCCCAGTTGATTCAGTTCTTTCACTGATTCGGCACTCTGCTTATCCAATACAGCGCCTTTACCTAAGGTTTCTAATCCCCAGCCTTTCAAACGACAAAGTTCTTCAATACGTGGCCAGTTATTGGGTTGGCTAACATCCATTGCATTTGAGGTCGTCGCAATGGTCGGTTTCGGCTCCCAACACCCTGTCTCTAAATAACGAGGCACGGTATCATTTGCATTCGTGGCAGCAATAAAGCGTTTAATTGGTAACCCAAGTGCTTTAGCCAACAAACCTGCGGTTAAGTTACCGAAGTTACCACTCGGTACACTCACCACCAAGTTTTCGCGCTCTTGTTGGCTCATTTGCGCTGCCGCTTCAAAGTAGTAACAAATTTGCGCCATTAAACGACTGATATTGATCGAGTTGGCCGAGTTCAACCCGATTTGCTCACGCAGTTCAGCATCATCAAAAGCTTGTTTAACAAGTGCCTGGCAAGCATCAAAATCACCATTAACCGCAACCGTATGAATATTTTGACCTAAGGTACAAAATAGCTTTTCTTGCAGTGGGCTAATTTTCCCTTTTGGGTATAAAATCACCACATCAATATCAGGCATACCATAAAAAGCATGCGCAACCGCAGCTCCAGTATCGCCTGATGTTGCAGTTAAAATAGTGATTTTTCCACCGTCAGATACCGCTGCCAATGACTGAGCCATAAAACGACCACCAAAATCTTTAAACGCGAGTGTCGGGCCATGAAAAAGTTCCAACGCGTAAACGCCATCTTTAACAGCTTTAATGGGGGCGGGGAATTGAAATGCATTGCTAACTAATTGCTTTACTTGCTCTGCCGTAAGTTCATCACCAATCAGAGCCGACAAAATTTTACTGCTACGAGAAATAAAATCCTCAGCGAGTAGAGCGTCAATGTCCTCAAATTTTGGTAATTCTGCTGGAAAGAATAAACCTTGATTTCGCCCTAATCCTTGGCGTACTGCTTGACCAAACGATACTTGTTGATCATTTTCTTTTATATTGTACAGCTTCATAATTCACTTCCTGTCACTTTCGACCCCTGCTTGTCGAGACGACAAATGTGCACGAATCCATCTTCATTTTGTACGTAATTTTGTTCAAGCCAGCCAGCAACGCGCTCTGCCACTTCTTTTTCTTTGCAGACACTAAACAACGTAGGCCCACTTCCTGAAATCCCGGTCGCAAGAGCACCCGCAGACGCAGCATATTGGCGAGCTTGAGCAAAACCGGGCAATAGTTTCTCACGATAGGGTTCAGCGATCACGTCTTTGATCATTTTTGCTGCTAATTCAGGTTGTTGAGTATGGCAAGCATGGATAAACCCAGCTAAATATCGGCCATGCGCGATCATATCTTGCCGACGATATTGAGAAGGTAAAATCGCTCGTGCTTCGGCTGTTGAGACTTTTATCCCTGGATAAGCCATCACCCAATACCACTGATCAAATCCGGGGACTGGTTGGCTAATAATGCCTAATTCTTCCAACATTAACTGCAAGCCACCTAAATAACAGGGAGCCACATTGTCGTAGTGAATTCCCCCTGAGATCTTACCTTCCATTTCGCCCATTAAAGCCAGTAATTCGGTTTCATTTAATGGCTGTCCATGAAACCGATTTAATGCATCTAGGGCGGCCACGATAGAACAGGCACTAGAGCCGAGTCCTGAACCTATCGGCATATTTTTCTCTAGCGTCATCGTAAGCGGCTTGAGTACCACTTGCTTTTTATCTAGCTCACGTGCAAATACACACCAACAGTCGTATACAATATTCTCTTTAGGATCGGACGGTAATTTACTGACAAAACGCCCCGAGGTTTCCAGTGAAAAAGGGCAATTCCCTTTTTCCACTAACACTCGATCCCCGAGTAAGGTTCCATCAATCGGTGAGACCGCTGCCCCTAAAACATCAAATCCAACACTAACGTTACCAATAGATGCTGGCGCATAAACGACCACACTCATATCACTTGAATTCATGCATTAAACCCCTAATTTCCAACCTAAAGTTCGCATTACGTCCGCAAAAACGCCTGCTGCAGTTACTTCAGTGCCCGCGCCATAGCCACGCAATACGAGTGGAATAGGCTGATAATAACGGCTATAAAAAGCCAATGCATTTTCCCCATCTTTGACTTTAAACATTGGATCATTTTCATCGACCATAGCGATACGAACTCGGCATTCACCGTCAGCGATTTCTCCCACATAGCGTAACACTTTACCTTGCTGCGCTGCTTGTTCAACCAAAGTAGAAAAATACTCATCCGCTTGAGGCAAGCGCGCCATAAACTCTTCAACAGTCCCTGATGCATCAAAGCCCGGTGGTAATGCCTGCTCAACTTTCACATCCGATAACTCAAGCTTCATACCCGCTTCACGAGCAAGAATAAGAAGCTTACGCGCCACATCCATTCCAGAAAGATCATCACGAGGATCGGGCTCAGTAAAGCCTTTTTCTTTAGCAAGCGCGGTCGCTTGACTTAAAGTTAACCCTTCATCTAATTGGCCAAAAATAAAAGACAATGACCCCGATAAAATACCATTAAATTTCTCTAATTCATCACCCGCGGCAATCAAGTTTTGCAAGTTTTCAATGACAGGTAACCCTGCTCCGACTGTGGTCTCATACATTAATTTACGACGAGAGTGTCTGGCCACATCTCGTAATTGTTGATAATACGCCATGCTTGCGGTGTTGGCTTTTTTATTCGGCGTCACAACATGAAAACCTGCAGCGAGGAAATTAGCATACTGGCTAGCAATCTCTTCACTTGACGTACAATCAACCAAAACCGGATTAATGATATGGTTACGTTGCACCAATGCCGTTAAACTCGCTAATGAGAACCCTTCCGTTGCCGCATTCATTCTATCGCGCCAATGCTCTAAAGGAAGGCCGTTACCATCAAGTAATAAACCTTGACTATTGGCTAAGCCACACACGCGAATCACAATACCTTTTTCAGCCAACTTCATTTGTTGACGATGAATTTGATCGACCAACTCACCGCCGACGCCACCTAAGCCAACAACAAACAGATCCAAGAAATGCTTTGAATTAAATAAATTCTCATGACAGGCTTTAATCGCAGGAGCCACTTTATCTTCAGGAATCACAGCCGAAATAGCACGTTCAGAAGAACCTTGAGCAATCGCGACAATATTGACATGAGCTTCCGTTAATGAAGAGAAAAACTGCGAGGCGACACCACGTGAAGTACGCATACCATCTCCCACTAAAGTGATAATGGAGAGATCGTTCATAAATTCAACAGGCTCTAATAATCCATCTTTAAGTTCCAACTCAAAAGCTTCGCTTAACGCTTGCTTAGCGAGCGCTTTATCGTCAGCTTCAATACAAAAACTGATGCTATATTCAGACGAAGATTGTGTAATTAAGACGATGGAAACACCGGCTGACGACATGGCACCAAAGATACGGCTTGCCATCCCAACCATTCCTTTCATCCCCGGGCCTGAGACGTTAACCATCGTTAGGTTATTTAGCGTTGTGATCCCTTTGATTGCAAGCTTATCTTCGCCTGTATCTTGACCAATCAAGGTGCCTGCACCCTGGGGGTTAAAACTGTTTTTAATTAGGCAAGGGATTTGGAATTGAGCGATCGGAGCGATAGTTTTGGGATGAAGAACTGAAGCACCAAAATAAGAAAGTTCCATCGCTTCTTGGTAGCTAAGAGATTTAAGTAGACGAGCATCACTCACCAAACGTGGGTCACAGTTATAAACCCCATCAACGTCTGTCCAGATCTCACAGCAATCAGCTCGCAAACATGCCGCTAGTACAGCTGCAGAATAATCTGAACCATTGCGGCCTAAACAAACCAGCTCACCATTGCGATTACCCGCGGTAAAACCAGGCATAATATGGACATGCTTTTCCGGGAGCGGAGCTTGCTTGAAGTTTTGCGTGGAAACTTCAACATCTACCATCGCTTCAAGGTAATCGCCTTTAGCAAATAAATACTGTACCGGATCAATTAAATTCACCGATAATCCTTTGGCTTGTATCACGGCTTTCATTAATTGGATAGAAATACGTTCGCCTTTGCTAATAATACGCGCATTGACATGATCAGGGCACATGCCTAATAAACGAATACCGTGCACAAACTGACGTAATTGCGCCATTGAACGAGCCACTTGCTCAATGTAGTCAGTAGCATCAATGTTAACTAATTGAACTTGAATATCATTGAGCAATATTTTAAAAGACTCTTCTAATTCAATAAGTTGTCTTTCCGCATCTCCATCACGTAGCGCAGTATCGATCACAGCAATCAATTTATTGGTCGTTTTACCCGGCGCTGATAGCACGACGGAAACCTCTTCTTGCTGGGCATTATTCACAATAATGTCGGCAACTCTTAATACGCGGTCAGCATCCGCTAACGATGAACCACCAAACTTTAATACTCGCATCCCTTCCTCCAAATTGATCAAAAATAGGTATAAAAAAAGGCCTGTATCGGTTGGGATACAGGCCTTTTTTTTGAATTTTTACGCTCAGCAGCCTGCCCCAACATGCGTAATGTCGGTAATAATGGTGGTGGTCACTACTACTAAGCTGCGGTTATTCATAAAATAATTAAAAACTCGTTTATTGTCTGCCTCTACGTTTACCCCATTTAGGATGAATGAGTCAACGAAAAAATACTTTTTTTTATTTTCATCCGATAAAAACAGAGGGATTTCTCTTGGTGATAAATCGTCAACCATCAAAATCCCCTTTTTCATCGCCAAAATGATAACTCTATGGCTATTTCACATTTTTTAGCGGTAACCTGTTTCATTTTGTGCTTAAATTATACTTTGTGACCCTAATCATCAAACCACTAGGATTTAGGAAATAGGCCAAGGAGGAGAGAAGAATGAATCAGCGGCTCGCGCTATTTTGTTTATGCCTCACCACCAGTGTATCAGCAGCCTCTTTACCTTCTTTGCCGTCAGAACAGATCGATTCTGCACACTCTTTATTTATCAGCAGTGAGCCAAATAGCCAGGCATTTGACAGTTGGGTTATCGACAGTGGTTATGCTTATAACATTTTTCGTAACGTGGACTTATATGTCGGTGCTAGAATTAACTCTTCCATAAATGGAGGAAAGAACGGCTTTCTTAGTGGCGTAAGTTACAAAGTCAATGAGCGAGTTTTATTCAAAAGTACCTTCTATTCATCCACAACCGTAGATGAAGAAAATCGGCGCAATGAAAGCATTTCTGCAGAATTATCTAGCCGCTTACGCTTATCTGACAACATGGATCTGCATGCCACTCTTGATTATCAAGAATGGCAACAAGGTATTGAAGTTGGCATCGGCTTTCGATTTTAATTAATCGCGAATGCCTCTTTAGAACATAAAATGCCATTCCAGTCTGCGTAGAGGTAATCACCAGGTAAAATCATTTGGTTTTGAATGGTTAACGTCACATTGACTTCCCCTACCCCCTTTTTTTCTGGTCGAAAAGGTGATGTGCCTAACGCTTTTACTCCTAAATCCATTTGAGACATTTGAACCACATCTCGCACTGCACCATAAATCACCACGCCTTCCCAACCGTTGTCTATCGCCATAATCGAGACTTGATCTCCCATCAATGCTTTTTGACAGGAGCCATGACCGTCAACCACTAAAACTTTACCTTGCCCTGGTTGGCTTAATACTTCTTTAATTTTAGAGTTATCGTGATAGCAACGAACGGTAACAATTTGCCCCCAAAAAGCACTGCGCATACCAAAATTCTGTAATGGTAGTTCAAGTAAAGTCATTTGTGACGCATATTTATCACATAGATCCGGTGTTATATCTTTCATTATTCCTCCATGATTCTCATCGGGCTTCGTCCAAGCTCCCTTATTACAACCAAATTGTCGGGCTCAAGGTATCCATGCCATTTATTATGTTCGCTTTTCTGATAATGACCCTAGACATAATATTTGACGACTCACACAAGAGTGCAGGGTTAGCTCATCGTTAACAACATAGTAAATGGCATTTTGAGCATATTTCACGGCGAGTTTTTTAGCTTCCGCTAATGGCAAACATACCGCAAAACTCTCTTCATACCAGCTAAATCCATTATCTCCAACCAGCACGTCTACCCAATCATAACCGATCAGATCGTGCTGTAAACGCTGATTATTTTTCCGATTCTCATTATCTGACAAGCGCAAACTCTGCGGGTTCCATGCCGTAATCACGACAAATTCTTGTTTTACAGGACGTGATGAAAAACGGAATGCCACTTGTGTATAGGCTTGCCATAGCTTGTTATCAATCATCAAACTTTACAACTCGTTATTAATATTCATATCTGTTACATTGCAACTCTTGATATAAATCAACAAAGTGCTTGGAATTAACATTTGGCCGTTGTTAGCATGCTGTTAACATTATAGAATCCGCCCAAAGCCTAGTAGAATCCCTTGAAGTAACGGAACTAACGGATCAGAGATATCCAAGGATGGCGGGCACTCAAAGCGATTATTTTTTACAAGCTTGGGTTTATTATCAACATAAAATTACTCATATGTGATGTTTTTGCCTAGAATACATTCTATTAGCACATTTTTTTCACAAGTTTAGGTACCGCCAATGCAAACCCCGCAGATTCTTATCGTTGAAGACGAGCAAGTGACTCGTAACACTCTAAAGAGCATTTTTGAAGCAGAGGGATACGCTGTTTTTGAAGCCAGTAACGGTGAAGAGATGCACCATGTACTGTCCGATAATCCAATTAACTTGGTGATTATGGATATCAATTTACCAGGTAAGAATGGTTTACTTCTCGCTCGTGAACTTCGTGAGCAAGCAGATGTAGCACTGATGTTCTTAACTGGCCGAGACAACGAAGTCGACAAGATTTTAGGACTAGAAATTGGCGCTGATGATTATATCACTAAGCCTTTTAATCCACGTGAACTGACGATTCGGGCACGAAATTTACTCAGTCGTTCCATGAATACAAACTCAACCCACGAAGAGAAACGGTCTGTTGAGTCTTATCAATTCAATGGTTGGGTATTAGATATTAATAGCCGCTCTCTCGTTAGCCCAACTGGTGATAGCTACAAGCTCCCTCGTTCAGAATTTAGAGCATTGCTCCATTTCTGTGAAAATCCAGGCAAGATCCAAACACGCGCTGATCTATTGAAGAAAATGACCGGCCGCGAACTAAAACCGCATGATCGTACAGTCGATGTCACCATCCGCCGTATCCGAAAACACTTTGAATCAGTGTCTGGTACACCAGAAATTATTGCGACGATTCATGGTGAAGGTTACCGCTTCTGTGGTGATATTACAGAATAAATAAAAGCCTCTTATCTTAGATACCAAAAGCCTCGATCATCAATCGAGGCTTTTTAGTTTTACCCAGCATTAAAGCGTGACCTATTAGTAGACTTTATCGATAACCACTTGATGCTCAACGAGCCAAGTGTCACCGCTGTTATCACGTACTCCCAGTGCCACACTCACCGAACGATCAGCATCTAACCCAAGTGAACTTTGAAAAACGATCTCCCAAACATGGTCACTCGGTGTACGCAATTCTAGCTCTGAAGCTGGGATTGACCACATCAGCTCATCTTGTCTAATAACCAGCATCAGTATGGTTAAATCTGCAGGTAATTGACCCGATGTTTGCAACACGAGCGTACCGTTTAAACTATCCGTTGTACTCTGGTTGGTCGTATTTTGGTCATCTGCCACTTTAGGCATTTGATCAGTCCAAAGGTTACTCTTGAGTTGAATCGCTGTTTGAGAAAAAATGCCAGCATTACTGTGCTGCCAATTCACATCGGGCGAGGATGAGCAGGCTGACAGTAAACAAGCAAAAAGAAGTAAGGCTATTTTTTTCATATTATTTCCTTTGCGCTAACCACTGTTTAAGAAGTTTAATATCGTTGAGATACTCATTTTTTATTTCATCCACCCAATCGGTAATATTTTCCCACCAAGCGGGCGCTTCTGGAGACTGCGCTTTCTGCGCAACACTCTGAATTCTTTTTAGGCCTATTGAACCTGCAGCACCTTTAATTTTATGCGCTTCAGAGACAATTCCTGCTTGATCTTTCGCCACCATGTTAGAATCTAACACCTCTAAATAACTGGGCATCATCTCTTCTAACATTTGAATACTTTCTAACATCGGCTCAGTTCCAACAATGCCGATGTAAGAGTCTAACATACTTAGATCCAACAGACGGCTATACAGATCTTGATTCACTTGTGATAACTCTAGCGCTACCGTTGCTTGTTTATCTTCAGCAATCGGCTGCCGCATCACAACTTTAGCGATGATCTCTTGAACCGCTTGAACTGAAAGTGGCTTACTCAGTGCCCCATCCATCCCTTTTCGTAAATATTCTTGTTTGTCTTTTAGTACATTGGCTGTGAGTGCCACAATTGGAGGAAGCGATGAATATGTTTGCCGATAATACTCAACAATATCAAACCCTGTCATATCTGGTAATTGAATGTCCAGAAAAACTAAATCAAACCGCTCTGGCTTAAACATGGCTTTCGCGTCTGCACCTGTCATAGCAACCGTTACACGATGACCAAGGCTTTCTAATAGGGAGCGCGCAACTGTCACATTCAGTTCTATATCTTCGACCATAAAGATATTGAGTGAACGCTGTTGCTCTGGTTGTAGAAGATGACACACTGGCGGAGCAATGATCGGCACTCGGATCGTGGCGGTAAAAGTACTGCCAAATCCCTCTTCGCTACTCACACTAATATCTCCCCCCATCAGATTAATAAGCTGACGAGAAACGGCTAAACCAATCCCGGTACCAACCGCATGAAGATTGTCCTTGCCCGATTTAACTTGATAATACATGGCAAAAATTTTATCTAATTCTGGATCTGGAATACCAATACCGGTATCTTCAATTTCCATCGTAATGTTAGCGTGCTGTTCTTCAATCTCAGCACTAACACTTAAGATTACCCCCCCTTCCTTAGTAAATTTCACTGCATTACTCATCAAGTTCCAAAGTACCTGACGTAAACGGGTGCTATCAACTTCAATCCACGCAGGGAGTTCCGTCATACGTTCTAAATCAAAGCGCAAACCTTTTTGTTCTGCCATTAATGCCGATAGGCTTTCCATTTCAGCCACAAATTCTTCAAAATTAAGTGGTTCAGGAAACAGCTCTAGTTTGCGGCGATCAAATTTATCCATATCAATAATATCATTGAAGATATTACCCAAGGTAATGGCGCTGACATGAATAGTCTGCATATGTTTACGCTGCTCTTCTCGCAGTGGCGTATCCAGCAACATACGACTTAAACCCACAATACCATTGAGTGGCGTTCTTAACTCATGGCTGATGGTCGAAATAAAAGTCGTTTTATCTCTACTGGCTTTTTCTAATGACTCTTCATGCCGTTTGCGTTCCGTGATGTCACGGCCAAATCCTACTAGCCCTAAATGACGACCATCTTTACTATAAAAAGGCACTTTACGTAATTCGAAATAACTCTTACGTCCATCAGGATACTCAAGCCATTGCTCATAAGTGATGGCTCGATTATGGTTAAACACTTGTTGATCAGTTTCTACAATCGATTGTGCGATCTCCTTACGATAGACATCCCAAGGCGTTAAGCCTACTAGCTCGTGTTCACGTTTACCTGTCAACTCTTCCATCGCTCGGTTACAGCCAGAAAACTGACATTGAGCATTACGGTAGTAGATCAAATCAGGAGAGGCATCAATGAAAGATCTCAGTAAAGCCGTTCGTTCAGCCAATTCTAATTGTGTTTTCTCTCTTTGATAGACTTCATTTTCCAAATCCAGCATGGCTTCTTCACGAGCTTCTTCCGCTTTGATCCGCTCTTCGATTTCTTGATTAAGTTTGACAATATTTTTTTGAAGTTGCTGATTAAGTTCTTGATCGCGAGCACGCATATCTTTCAATTTAGACACGAGCTTCGAGAGCCGTTGACGAGACTCTTCTAATTGGTCAACCACCACTGACAAAAAATAAACGGCCCATGGGGTGATCACTAACCCAAAGAAAATAGAGCGAATGATATCAATATCATCAACAAAACCTTTTAGCACCAGAGTGATCCCAACTTGAACCACAACAGCCAATGCGACTAATGCTAAAGCTAATAGAATGGAGAAACGTAAAATTCCCAATTTAACCAGTAGATCGACATAGTATTGAGCTAAATTCTTAATCTGTTTCATTACAAGTTCCACGGCAAAGATTGGCGTTAGTCTAACGGGTTTCTTAAGGCGATATCTTGCAAACAAAGGATAGGATAAGAGGCTTTCGTTCATTCTATGAAAACGTCAGCCTATTCGTGCAAGAAGCAGTGAAAAGATAACAGTTTATTGCGTGATAATCCGCAACTATTCTTACCGTTGGAAGTGGAAAGGCCGCCCAATCAATGAACCTTGAGCACCGTCACGATCCAATGCTCGGCCAATCTCTGTCATCGCTAACCAGCGGTTTTCACACCACAATGGCGAAAGTAACGTCGGACGACGTGCGGCAGAAGAAACGCGGTGGTACACCACTTCAGGCGGTGTTAAGCGGATCAGTTCACTGGCGATCGCGACATAGCTTTCCAAGGAGGGCGCTTCCAGTTTCCCAGCACGCCAAGCTTTCGCCATGGTACTGCCTTCAACAATGTGTAAACTATGCAGTTTTATCCCATCGGTTCCTACATCCACGACCTGCTTTAACGTTGCAACATTATCCGTTCGTCCTTCTTTTGGTAAGCCAACAATTAAATGGGTACAGACTTTAATTCCCAAAGCCCTTGCCCGCTGGGTGATCTCTGCATAGCAGGCAAAATCATGCCCACGGTTAATCCGTTTGAGAGTTTGATCGTGCGCCGTCTGTAACCCTAACTCTAACCAAATTTCAAACCCCTGCTGTACATATTCATGCAATAAATCAAGTACCGCATCAGGTACGCAATCAGGACGAGTTCCAACACATAAGCCAACTATATCCGCAGCTTCAAGTGCCTGTTGATACATCGTTTTCAAAACCTGAACTTCAGCGTAGGTACTGGTATAGGCTTGAAAATACGCCAAATATTTCTTCGCGCGTCGAATCTCTACCGCACGATCTTTTAACTGTGCTTCAATGCTTTGTATTTGAGCCTGTTCATCTACAAACGAGGCCACATTACAAAAAGTACAGCCTCCTCGCCCAATCGTGCCATCCCGATTGGGACAACTAAATCCCCCATGAAGAGTCAGCTTATGTACTTTCTCTCCATAGCGCCGCTGGAGATCTTGCCCCAGTGTATTGACCAATTCATGCAATTGCATATAAATACCTGATTAAAATACGCTATACCCAAACAACTTCGAGTTGCTGGTAAGCGGCAAGTGAGTGACAAATTTGTCTGGAACAAATTTGAATAGCCGTAGGCTGGCCTTTGGTGAGAACCACAGATGGCTCTCATCATCCCCATCAGCATAGACAGGCTATGTGATTGGGGTGAACGAACGTAGCCAATACCCCTGCAGCTTCAAGTTGGAAGGGTATAAGACACTTGCTTGGTACTCAGCGTAATTTAATTACGCAAATAAATGACCATAATAAAGGCAGGTTACAAATAGTGTGCTAATCAAAATCAATAAATCCTCATTAATCGAAGCGTTAGCTGAAAGTGTAATTAAAATGTTAAATTCAATATTATTGACCGCATAAAAAGAGCGAAAAAGACCGAATTTTTCATTGCATTTACGTGCAACAAAATTGTAGGATACTTACAGTTTCTTAATGATTTTTGTTTGTTTTATTACAAACCACATTAACAAACATCGGTGATACCCCACCCCTACCTATATAATCCACTATAAATGTGGCCAGATAACAGGGATATCACTAAGGATTGTTTTTCTCACAAAATAATTCCTGTGAGAGACGGAAAGGAAGCGAATTAACCTGCACGGGTTAATTTAATGGATAATAATAAGGATTGGATACAATGCTGGGGCTAGCCTTGGCTTGTTTGTGTCCGTTTCAACTGGAAGGATGTATCTATGGTAGATAGAGAGCAAAGTTCGCAAGGTCTATACACGCCAGAACTAGAGCATGACGCTTGCGGTATTGGTTTTGTTGCTCACCTAAAGAACCGTAAATCACACCACGTTGTCACTCAAGCTCTGGATATGCTAGCGCGGATGGAACATCGCGGCGGTCAAGGTTGTGACCCATGTAGTGGTGATGGTGCAGGTATTTTGCTGCAAAAACCCCATGAATTTTTATTAGAGGAAGCCGTTAAACTTGGCATCAAACTACCTTCGTTTGAAAAGTATGGCGTCGGTGTGGTTCTGTTTCCTAAAGATGAGCACAAACGTGCGCAATGTCGAGATATTCTTGAACGCAATGCTAAACGCCTCGATCTCGATGTACTCGGTTATCGCGTTCTACCCACCGACAATTCAATGCTAGGGGCTGACCCATTAACTACCGAGCCACAATTTGAACATGTCTTTATCTCAGCAGGCCCTGGCGCTACACCAGAAGAGCTAGAGCGTAAACTTTATGTCCTGCGTAATTATACTGTTCGGGTTTGTTTAGAAAGCGTCTCAAATATTGGTGATGATTTTTACATCAACTCACTTTCTTATAAAACCTTGGTCTACAAAGGCCAGCTCACCACCGAACAAGTTCCACAATACTTTCTCGATTTACAAAATCCAACCATGGTGACAGCGCTCGCTTTGGTCCACTCGCGCTTTTCTACCAACACGTTCCCTAGATGGCGTCTCGCACAACCTTTCCGCTATATTGCACACAACGGTGAAATTAATACCGTACGCGGAAACTTAAACTGGATGAAAGCACGAGAAGCGATTCTTCAATCGAACCTCTTTACCCAAAACGAGATCGATATGTTGCTGCCAATTTGTCAAGAAGGCGCATCCGACTCGGCTAACTTTGATATGGTCTTAGAGCTACTGGTACTTTCAGGTCGCAGTTTACCTCATGCGCTGATGATGATGATCCCAGAAGCATGGCAGGAAAATAAAGCCATGGACCCGAAACGCCGTGCGTTTTATCAATACCACGCCAATATCATGGAACCTTGGGATGGCCCAGCATCGGTTTGCTTTACCGATGGGGTGCAAGTCGGCGCAACACTCGATAGAAATGGTCTACGTCCTTCTCGTTATACCGTAACTAAAGACGATTTTTTGATCATGGCTTCAGAATCAGGTGTAGTCGAAATTGACCCGGCCAATGTCGAATATCGTGGTCGTTTACAGCCGGGACGTATTTTTGTCGCTGATCTTGAACAAGGCCGTATTATCTCTGACGAGGAAGTGAAAGAGGGTATTGCCCACGCGCAACCTTATGAACAATGGGTCGAAGAAAACTTACTCAGTCTAAAAAAACTGCCCGATGCGGATAACGTCCATAGCCAACCATCACCAGAGCGCCTACTGCACCGTCAACAAGCCTTTGGGGTTAGCAGTGAAGAAGCAAACGATATTATCTGTACACTGGCTGAAACAGGTTACGAGCCTTTAGGCTCTATGGGTGCTGACTGGCCCGTTGCGGTGCTTTCTCATCAATCACAACATCTTGCTAATTACTTTAAGCAGTTATTTGCTCAGGTGACTAACCCACCGATTGATCCAATTCGTGAACGAATGGTGATGTCACTCAACACCTACATCGGCCGTGATCAAAACTTATTAGCGGAATCACCCGTTCACTGTCGTAAGGTGGAACTGGAATCCCCCGTGATCTCCAATGCAGAATTAGAAAAACTGCGAGCAATCGATAATGAACACCTACAAGCCAAAACGCTAGATATTGTGTTCCAAGCCAGCGAAGAACCCGGCAAACTAGAACGTGCACTAAAACGTATCTGTCAATATGCAGAAGATGCCGTGATTGATGGTTACTCGATCATTTTGCTAACGGATCGTGCCGTTAACTCAAACCACGCGGCTATCCCGGCCATGCTAGCAGTTGGTGCTGTTCATCATCACTTGATTCGAAAGGGATTACGCTCTAAATGTGGCATCGTGGTAGAGACTGGAGACGCACGCGAAACGCACCATTTTGCGACCTTAGTTGGTTATGGTGCAAATGCGGTCAACCCGTACTTAGTAGTAGAAACCATCGTTGATCTGCAGCGTCGTAATAAACTCAATGCCGATCTCCCACTCGAGAAATACTTCGAAAACTATCGTAAGGGAATCAACGCTGGCCTACTGAAGATTTTCTCTAAAATGGGCATTTCAACCCTACAGTCCTACCACGGCGCACAAATTTTTGAAGCCTTAGGGATCAGTAAAGCCGTTGTCGATAAATACTTCACCGGCACCATTACTCGTATTCAAGGCCTAACACTAGATGACATTGCCAAAGAAGTTGTTGTTCGTCATCGCATTGGTTATCCAATTCGTGACATCCCGCTGCAAATGCTCGATGTCGGTGGTATTTACCAATGGAAACAACGAGGAGAAAAGCACCTATTTAATCCTGAAACCATTCATCTGCTTCAGCAGGCAACCCGCAATAAAGACTATCAGCAATTTAAACAGTATGCGGCAGCCGTAGATAGCCAAGGCGACAAAGCTGTCACGCTGCGTAGCCAACTGGATTATATTAAAAATCCGGCCGGTTCTATTCCCATTGATGAAGTCGAACCGATTGAAAACATTGTAAAACGCTTTGCAACTGGCGCGATGTCATTTGGTTCTATCTCTCATGAAGCTCACTCAACCCTCGCTGTTGCGATGAACCGGTTAGGTGCAAAATCGAACTCTGGTGAAGGGGGAGAAGATCCCGCTCGTTTTATTCGTAAAGAAAATGGTGACTGGGAACGCTCTGCCATCAAGCAGGTCGCTTCTGGTCGTTTCGGTGTCACCTCTTACTACCTAACCAACGCTGATGAAATTCAGATAAAAATGGCGCAAGGAGCGAAACCCGGTGAAGGGGGACAGCTGCCAGGTGATAAAGTCGATGATTGGATCGGAGCGACTCGTCACTCGACGCCTGGAGTCGGCCTTATATCACCACCACCACACCACGACATTTATTCTATTGAAGATTTGGCTCAATTGATCTTTGACTTAAAGAACGCTAACCGTAAAGGCCGCGTTAATGTCAAATTGGTATCAGAAGCGGGAGTTGGTACTATTGCTTCTGGGGTTGCTAAAGCCAAAGCGGATGTGGTGCTGATTGCCGGTCATGACGGTGGAACTGGCGCATCGCCGATTTCATCGATTCGCCATACAGGGCTACCTTGGGAACTGGGTTTAGCAGAAACCCACCAAACACTACTGAAAAATGGCTTACGTAACCGTATCGTGGTACAAGCCGATGGGCAGATGAAAACGCCGCGCGATATCGCTATCGCCACGCTACTTGGTGCAGAGGAATGGGGTGTTGCAACCGCTGCGCTTGTCGTTGAAGGGTGTATCATGATGCGTAAGTGCCATAAAAACACCTGCCCTGTTGGGATAGCTACGCAAAACAAAACACTCCGTGAACGTTTTGATGGTCGTGTTGAAGATGTTGTTACCTTCTTCCAATATATGGTGCAAGGTTTACGCGAAATTATGGCTGAACTTGGCTTCCGCACCATTGATGAAATGGTCGGTCAAGTACAAAAATTGAAAGTCCGTGATGATATTGGCCATTGGAAATACAAAAACCTCGATCTATCGACCTTATTACACTTTGAACCACCACGAGAAACCGATGGTATCTATTGTCAAACGGCACAAAATCATCAGCTAGCGCATGTTCTGGATCGTCAATTAATCGAAATCGCCAAGCCCGCACTTGAACAAGGTCTGCCAGTCAACGCGCAATTCCCGATCATTAATACCGATCGCAGTACTGGCACAATGCTGTCAAATGAAATTTCAAAAGTGTACCAAGACCAAGGGCTACCTCAACCGATGCACGTGAAGTTTAATGGCAGTGCCGGACAATCTTTTGGTGCATTCCTAGCGAAAGGGGTCCATTTTGAGGTGGAAGGTGATGCGAACGACTATTGGGGTAAAGGGCTATCTGGCGGTACTTTAGTTCTCTATCCAAACCGTGCAGCAACCATCACAGCTCAAGATAATATTGTAGTCGGCAACGTCTGCTTTTATGGAGCAACCTCTGGTGAATCATTCATCCGAGGCTTAGCCGGTGAACGCTTCTGTGTCCGAAATTCTGGTGCAAGAGTTGTTGTCGAAGGCGTTGGTGATCACGGTTGTGAATACATGACGGGAGGGATTGCGATTATCTTAGGCTCAACCGGTCGGAACTTTGCCGCGGGAATGAGTGGTGGTATCGCCTACGTCTGGGATAAAACGGGGGATTTCCATCAAAAACTCAACTCAGAGTTGGTGGATCTCGATCCGATTGAACCAGAAGACAAAGCGTTATTAAAAGATATGCTCACTAAACATGTCCAATTCACAGGAAGTGAAGTGGCAAAAACGTTCCTAAACGATTTTGAACACCACTTAGCCTCAATCGCTAAAGTAATGCCAAGAGACTATAAGGCCGTCCTTCAAAAACGTCAGGAAGCCGCAGCGACAACGGAAGAAGCGGAGGCTATGTAAATGGGAAAAGCAACTGGATTTTTAGAGTTTGGTCGTGAACTGCCAAAAAAAATCGACCCGGCAGAGCGGATCAAAAACAACCATGAATTCGTTCTGAATCAAGAATTTGGAAATAAAATTAATCAGCAAGCAGCACGCTGCATGGATTGTGGGGTACCATTTTGCCATAGCGGATGCCCGATTGGTAACATCATTCCTGAATTCAATGATGCGGTTTATCGAGATAGTTGGGAAGAGGCTTGGCAAATCTTAAGTTCAACCAATAACTTTCCCGAATTTACCGGGCGAGTTTGCCCCGCTCCTTGTGAAACTTCGTGCGTACTCGGTATTAACCAAGATCCGATCACCATTTGTAATATCGAAAAAACCATCGTTGAACGAGCGTATCAAGCAGGCTATGCCAAACCGAAAACACCACGTTCACGAACGGGGAAAAAAGTCGCCATTATTGGTTCTGGTCCTGCTGGACTGGCTGCTGCAGAGCAACTCAATAGTGCGGGCCACCAAGTTACGGTTTATGAACGAGATGAAAAAGTCGGTGGGTTACTGCGTTTTGGTATTCCTGACTTTAAGCTAAGTATGGCGGTCATCGATCGAAAAATTGATCTCATGGCGGAGGCTGGCGTTCAATTTGTCGTCAATACTCACGTCGGTATCGACATCAATGCTCAGCAATTACGTCAAGAGTTTGATGCTATCTTACTGACTGGAGGTTCAACCGTTCCTCGTGATCTTCCAATCCCTGGCCGTGAACTAAAGGGCGTTTATTTTGCAATGCAATTTCTCGCGCAAAATAACCGTCGAGCAAACAACATGGATCTAAAAGGTGAAGAGATTCATGCTAAAGGGAAACATGTGGTGGTGATTGGTGGCGGTGATACTGGCTCTGACTGTGTTGGTACCTCTAATCGTCATGGGGCTGCAAGCATTACCCAAGTAGAAATCATGCCGATGCCACCAGAAAAGCGTCCTGCTAATATGCCTTGGCCGCAATATCCGATGATTCTTCGCACCTCCACTTCGCATGAAGAAGGGTGTGAGCGTCATTGGAATATTCTCACTAAAGAGTTTATCGGTAACGATAAAGGTGAAGTGACTGCCTTACGCATTGCAGATATTGTTTGGCAAGACGCCGCTTCCGGTCAACGCCCAGAGTTTAGTGAGGTGGCGGGAAGTGAACGGGTCATTCCTTGTGATATGGCTTTCCTTGCCATGGGCTTTCTTCACCCAGAACCGCAAGGTGTGCTTGCTCAACTTGATATCAAGCTTGATGAGCGCGGAAACGTCGCCACTCAAGATTTTGCAACGAACCAAAAAGGCGTATTTGCCGCCGGAGATATGCGTACCGGGCAATCGTTAGTGGTTCGTTGTATTAATGAGGGGCGAGAGTCTGCTAGAGCAGTGGACGCCTTTCTGATGGGAAATACTCACCTTGAAGCAAAAGCCGATTCATTAATGCTCTCTGCTTAATCAAGCCTTCCCACTGCACTTAATATCGCAGTGGGTTCGTCGCTTTCCTGTTCATCCTTTCTAGCTTGGCTAACGTTAACGTTAGCCTTTTTTATTTGCTTACGTCTCATCACCTAGGGTCTGTTGACATACGTTTAACAAGTGTGAGCTAAGTTGAGGATATGCATCACCGGTTACCCGCTACGATAAATATCCGCTATGATTACTCTTTGTTCTGGATAGGAAAAGATCGTGAAACCATGGATCATGATCGGTTTGCCGATACTACTGACCGCCTGTAGCCAAGGAATTTCAGCCAATATGATTGACCGAACCTCAACCCCTTGTGGCAATAAACCCAATTGCGTATCAACTGAAGAACAACGAAGCAAATTTGCTATCGCTCCTTTTATTTTACGTCCGGGTGTGACACTTGATCAGATCGAACGTATTGCTTTAGCTCTCCCCGGTTCAGAAACCGCAGTAAAAACAGACTATTATTTACGTATCGAGTGCACAACTCGTATTCTACGTTTTGTGGATGATTTAGAACTGAAATTAAACGGCGATCAACTGATCGTCCGTTCTGAATCTCGAGTAGGATACAGTGATTTTGGCGTGAATCGTAGAAGAGTGGAAGCATTGAGAGAAAAGCTAAACGCTGCCGGTATGTTACTGTAAACCTTTAATTGAGTAATATATCTAACCATTCTCGCTCAAACCACAGACAACATGGTAAACTTTGGCCGTTTTATTTACTGATTAAGAGATATTGTATGAAAATTGGCATCATCGGTGCGATGCAACAAGAAGTCGCGATTTTAAAAGACACTCTCGAACATAGCCAAGAGGTCAATAAAGCGGGTTGTACCTATTACGTAGGCGAACTACATGGAGCCGATGTCATTGTTCTACAATCAGGCATTGGTAAAGTTTCCGCTGCCATTGGTACGGCGCTGTTGCTGAATGACTACCAGCCCGATGTGATCATCAATACAGGATCAGCCGGTGGATTTGACTCCAGCCTGACGATGGGTGATGTCGTGATTTCCAGCGAAGTTCGTCACCATGATGCCGATGTTACCGCTTTTGGCTATGAAATGGGCCAAATGGCAGGCCAACCCGCAGCATTCATAGCCGATGAAAAATTAATCACCGTGGCCGAACAAGCATTAGCATTCATACCGGGCAAACACGCGGTTCGCGGATTGATCTGTACAGGTGATGCTTTTGTATGCACTGAAGAGCGTCAAAACTATATTCGTCAGCACTTTCCTTCTGTAGTTGCGGTGGAAATGGAAGCATCGGCAATTGCCCAAACCTGCCATCAATTTCAGGTTCCTTTTGTTGTGGTGCGCGCTATTTCTGATGTTGCGGATAAAGCCTCGCCCCTGTCATTCGATGAATTTTTACCCCTTGCTGCACAAAGCTCATCTGAAATGGTGGTAAAAATGGTTGAAATGCTGAACAAGTAACCCAGCTCTCATGGACGAACTTTCCACTTTTTTCAATGCCAATAGCGCGCTACTGATCATGTGGGGCGCATTGTTATTTCACTGGGTATTACCCATACCTCATACGGCTCATCCAGTGACGCTATGGCATAAATTTGCCGAGCTACTTGCCCAAAAGGTCAATACGCCCAGCAGCTATCAACAGAATTTAATTTCTGGCACCTTAGCTTGGCTGTTGATGGTTATTCCAACTATTCTACTGTGTATCGCCTTAAAACCATTGGTTTGGCACCCTCATTTATTTGAACTCGCATTACTACTGTTAGCCTTAGATTGGCGAAGTTGTGAAAAATTCACCCAACAGATGAGCGAGGCTCTATCAAATGAAGATAAAAAACTCGCCCGCCGTTTACTCATTCCTTTTGTTAATCGAGAAACTGACACCCTATCGTTATTGGGTCTTGGTAAAGCCAGTGTCGAAACCTTGATCATGAGGTTAGGGCGTCATCTAATCGGCGTGCTTTTTTGGTATGCCATTTTGGGAGGTACGGGAGCCTTTATCTATCGATTAATGGTAGAGTTAGCTCGCTGTTGGTCCCCTTCACGATCACAATTTCATCCCTTTGGATTACCTATTATTCGGATGGTTGCTGTCCTCGATTTTATTCCGCTACGAGGCTTCGCGCTGTTAATTCTCATGGGTAAACAGGCAAAACCAATACTTCAAGTGACGTTAATGCAAAGCCGCTCTTGGCCATTACCTGGCCCGGGTTGGCTGCTGTGCGCCGTAGGAAATAAATTACAATTATCGCTTGGTGGCCCCGCCATTTATGGTCAACAAAAAGCCATTCGGGCTAAAATCGGCGGACGTATTGCTCCAGCCAGCCTTCATCTGCAACAGGTTTACCGTCTACTTAGCCACAGAGTTTGGATCTGGATTGCACTACAAAGCCTCCTCTTATTGATCATTCATCAAGGCTTCTAAATGAAACGCCTCTTACTGTTTTGTTCACTATTACTGACTTATCCTTGCATAGCATCCGCCGCTGAGCGCATTATCAGCTTAGCCCCTCATGCAACCGAATTAGCATTTGCTGCAGGTCTTGGTGACAAACTGATTGCGGTTAGTGAATTCAGCGACTATCCCGAGCAGGCCAAAATGCTTCCAACCGTTGCCAATTTTCAAGCAATCAACATTGAACGCATTGTCCGTTTACAACCGGATCTCGTTATTGCTTGGCCTGAAGGTAATGCCCTCCGCGAGCTAGAAAAACTGACAAGGTTAGGTATTCCGATCTTTTACTCGCACCCCAAGCAATTACTTGATATTGCGGATGAAATCGAGCAGTTAAGTCATTATGCAAAAAATCCTGCCGTGGGTCTGCAAGCCGCGAAAGACTTTCGCCAACAGCTTGACCAGTTACATCAACGGTATGCTCATCTCGCTCCAACTCGCTATTTTTATCAACTCAGCGAAAAACCCATCATCACCTTGGCACAGAACAACTGGCCCAGCGAGATTTTTCGTATTTGTGGCGGAGAAAATGTCTTTCAAAACAGTCCCTCGCCTTATCCACAGGTCAGTATCGAGCAAGTATTACTTGCACAACCTGAGGTTATTTTCACCTCTCAACATGCTATGCGTGATGGCACCATGTGGAACAAGTGGCGTGAACAACTGATGGTGGGCAAACCGTCGTACATTTGGCCACTCAACCCCGACTGGCTTAACCGTCCTACCCCAAGGACGCTCATGGCTATCGAACAGGTTTGTGGATACTTTGAACAAAAACAGGCCCCTTGATATCGCCAAAGTATTTGCTAAACTCGGCGACCAACTCATCTCTCCTGAACAATAAACCAGGAATGTAAAGCGAGCGATTATAAATTGGATACTTCACTGCTCTACCTTATTGATATGTTTGGCACCGCAGTGTTTGCCATTTCTGGCGTACTACTGGCAGGACGACTCAAGATGGATCCATTTGGTGTGGTGGTTCTGGCCAGTGTAACTGCAATTGGCGGTGGTACCATACGCGATATGGCTTTAGGGGCTACCCCTGTCTTTTGGATTACCGATACCACGTACTTGTGGGTAGTATTCATCACCTGTTTATTGACTATGTTGGTCGTTCGTCGCCCTAAACGATTATCTTGGTGGATACTTCCTGTGTGTGATGCAATAGGATTAGCCGTATTTGTCGGTATAGGTGTCGAAAAAGCATTGATCTACCAAGATTCAGCATTGATCGCCATCATTATGGGCGTAATTACTGGTTGTGGTGGTGGCATTATCCGTGATGTACTTGCTCGTGAAATTCCCATGATTCTTAGAAGTGAAGTTTACGCCACCGCCTGTATCATCGGCGGTTTGGTACATACTTGTGCCTTAAACTTAAACTATGACAGCTCCACCGCCTTTCTCTGCGGAGTAACCTCAACTCTAGCCATCCGCTTAGGGGCTATTCGTTGGCACCTTTCGTTGCCAACCTTTGCTATTGGTAAATAATTTCGGATAGAAAAAGTGATTAACGACGACGGATAAGCGGGTTTCCGTTCATTATATAATCGAGTATTATGGGCAACCCATTCCTACTTTTCATGAGATGATGCTACTCGAAGGAATCGAAACATTACTGGTTCTCAGTAAAGAGAAAACCATGAGCCGCACAGGAAGCCAGCTCTACATCAGCCAATCTGCGGTCAGTAAACGTATTGCTAACCTAGAAAATAAGCTAGGTAAAAAGCTGATTATGCCTGCCGGACGCTATATCAAACTTACCGCTGATGCAGAGCAGTTGATTGCCAATATCGGCCCAACTTTTAATGCATTGCATGGCTTAATTTTCGATCAGCAAGCTCTAGAAGATAGCACGCCGCTTCGCATGGATTGCTCAGAAACCTTAGTCGCGGGCTATCTCGCTGAAATAATGGGACGCTATCAGAAACAAGATCCACACCTTGTCATTACCACTAACCATACTCCAAGGATTGTCGAACATGTTCAATCGGGTAAAGCGACCTTAGGCTTCTGCGCAGGTTATCTGCCTGCTCATCACGGTTTACTAACCTTTCATTTAGGCGAAGAACCTTTTACCATCGTCAGCAAAGAAGCATTGCATTCACTGCCTAGCAAACTTATCACCAATGATTTAAATAATCCGGCTAACACTTACCAAGCCGCTATCTTACATAAGCAAGGCATTCGCTCAGCGATGGAGATGGACTCTTACACCGCCGCTGCACAACTGGCACTCGGTGGTATGTTACCCGCCTTAGTGCCACACTCCATGGTAAGAATACTGAAGATTGCCCCTCAATACTGCTTTCATTTTCAAGAATTAACCGAGCTAACTCGCCCCATCCATATTTGTTTACGTGCCAACCGGTATCGAAACACTAGAGTCCAAACATTGATAAAAGCGCTATATGATGCTGTTCCCAAAGCAGTTTTAGCGCCATCATCATCGACATAGTAATGACCAAAGGCCGGATCCAACGCTGGCCTTTGGTGATCACCACTTTTGCTCCCATACGAGCACCGATAAATCCGCCAACAGCCATGGTTAAGCCAATCTGCCAAATCGGCAGACCGGCGATTAAGAAAAAGATCAGCGCCGCAATATTCGAGGTAAAATTGAGCACCTTAGTACGTGCAGTCGCTTCAACTAATCCTAATTGCCCCAAAACGACAAAACAAACCGTAAAAATCGATCCGGTACCTGGCCCAAAGAAACCATCATAAAAACCGATACCCCCACCAATCATCAAGGCAAATACGGCTTCAGAAAGAGCTTTACGCCGATGAGGTTGTGTTTGTGGGGCCAACAAAAAATACAGTGAAATAGCAATCAACAATAAGGGAATAAGGCTGGTCAACAACGATGCATCAATATACTGCACAGCTTCTGCACCAAGCGCCGCGCCGACAAAAGAACAGGCAATGGCTAAACGCATCGCTTTTAAACTCACGAGGCCTTGGCGCACAAAATAGAAAGTCGCCGAAAAGCTACCAAATGAGCTTTGCAGTTTATTGGTGGCCAAGGCTTGGGTTGGTGGCACCCCAGCAGCAAGTAAAGCTGGCAATGTCAATAAACCACCACCACCGGCCATTGCATCAATAAATCCCGCAATGCCTGCTACTAAAAACAGCAGGCCCAATATCTCTAGTGAAAATTCCATTTCTTATCAACGCATTAAATAATAAAGACCAACCATAGCACTGCTGCAAGGTTCAAAACAGCGAAACACAAGACGAGAACCTATTCTTATTTTTCATCAATTGAAAAATAAACCTAAACCACTGAGCATGATAGGTAGACAGCAAATGGCTGAGATTAAATAGATGTAGGTACACGATATGCGCGAAAGATAAACAGACCCTAGGCAAACAAAAAGCCCGCTTAATTCAGCGGGCAATTAGGTCAGCAATAAAGCCTGAACACGTTATTTTAACTACGGGTTAGGCTAAGCTGGCTTTTACTTTTTCATGCAACTCCTGTACGGAAGTCACCGATGCTTTGGCATCTGCAGTATGAGACATACAGGTTGCAAACGCTGCATTCAAAGTGGTGGTATAGTTTACTTTTTCGGCTAATGCACCACGACGTAACACTTTTGAGTCTTCAATTGCTTGACGACCTGCTGCCGTATTCACAATGTAGGTGTACTCATTGTTTTTGATCCGATCAAGAATATGTGGACGCCCTTCATGAACTTTATTTACCAAACGAGGGTTAATCCCAGCTTCACCCAAAATGACCGCAGTACCATGTGTCGCATCCAGTTTATAACCTAACTTAATCAACTTAGAGGCTAAATCGACCACTCGCTCTTTATCTTCTTCACGAACGGATAATAATGCTCGGCCACTCTCAGGATACACATTGCCACAACCAAGCTCAGCTTTAGCAAACGCTTCCGCAAAAGTAGCACCAACCCCCATCACTTCACCAGTTGAACGCATTTCAGGGCCAAGCAATGGGTCAACGCCTGGGAATTTATTAAAGGGAAGTACCACTTCTTTGACCGAGTAGTATGGCGGAATAATTTCTTTGGTAAACCCTTGTTGCTCTAGAGATTGCCCTGCCATAACCCGAGCTGCAATCTTGGCCAATGGTGCTCCGGTCGCTTTGGAAACAAACGGCACAGTACGCGCAGCTCGTGGGTTGACTTCAATCAGATAGACTTCGTTATCTTTTACCGCAAATTGAGTATTCATTAAGCCACGCACACCAAGTTCAAATGCGAGTTTTTCCACTTGCTCACGCATTTTATCTTGGATAGCTTGGCTTAATGTGTAAGCTGGTAGTGAACAAGCTGAGTCTCCCGAGTGAACACCCGCTTGCTCAATATGCTCCATAATGCCACCGATGACGACGCGTTCACCATCACAAATCGCATCGATATCGACTTCCGTTGCATCGTCGAGGAAACGGTCAAGCAGAACCGGAGACTCATTAGAAACACTGACGGCTTCATTAAAGTAGCGACGCAGATCTTGTTCGTCATAAACAATTTCCATAGCCCGGCCACCTAAGACATAAGAAGGGCGAACCACCAGAGGAAAACCGATTTCTTTGGCTTTATCCACCGCTTGATCAAGTGCGGTCACAGTGGCGTTTTCTGGCTGTTTAAGCCCTAAACGCTCAACTGCCTGCTGGAAACGCTCACGGTCTTCCGCACGGTCAATCGCATCTGGGCTGGTACCAATAATCGGTACGCCAGCGGCTTCTAAAGCGCGCGCAAGTTTCAATGGTGTTTGTCCACCATACTGAACAATCACGCCTTTCGGTTTTTCAACGCGAGCAATCGCCAATACATCTTCTAAAGTCACAGGTTCGAAATATAAACGATCTGAGGTGTCGTAATCGGTTGAAACCGTTTCTGGATTACAGTTGACCATGATGGTTTCATAACCATCTTCACGCAGTGCAAGTGAAGCATGAACACAGCAGTAGTCGAATTCAATCCCTTGTCCTATACGGTTTGGCCCCCCACCGAGAACCATGATTTTTTCACGATCGGTTGGATTCGCTTCACACTCTTCATCATACGTTGAATACATGTAAGCCGTATCTGAAGAAAACTCTGCCGCACAGGTATCGACACGTTTGTAAACCGGGTGAATGCCAAACTGATCACGCAGACGACGGATTTCAGTTTCAGCAACACCTAACAAGGTCGATAGACGCGCATCAGAAAAACCTTTACGTTTCATTTTGCGCAAGACATCAGCATTTAAGCCAGCGAAACCACCCGCTTTGATCTCTTGCTCCATTTTGACCAGTTCTTCAATTTGCACTAAGAACCAACGATCAATATTGGTCAAGTTAAAGATGCCATCAACAGAAAGACCAGCACGGAAAGCATCTGCGATATACCAAATTCGCTCCGCACCCGCTTCTTTTAACTCTTGACGAATTTTCGTCAATGCATCGGGGGCATCAAGATCCACCATTTCATCAAAACCATTAACGCCCACTTCAAGGCCACGCAATGCTTTTTGCAGTGACTCTTGTTGGTTACGGCCGATGGCCATCACTTCTCCAACCGATTTCATCTGAGTGGTTAAGCGGCTATTAGCCCCTGCAAATTTTTCGAAATTAAAACGGGGAATTTTAGTCACAACGTAGTCAATGGTAGGCTCAAATGACGCCGGTGTTGCACCACCCGTAATGTCATTCATCAACTCATCTAAGGTAAAGCCAACCGCCAGCTTCGCTGCCACTTTAGCAATAGGGAAGCCCGTCGCTTTTGAGGCTAAAGCTGAAGAACGAGAGACCCGAGGGTTCATCTCGATGATCACCATACGGCCATCTTTCGGATTAATACCAAACTGCACGTTCGAGCCACCCGTTTCAACTCCAATTTCACGTAACACGGCTAGCGATGCGTTACGCATGAGCTGATATTCTTTATCAGTGAGGGTTTGTGCTGGTGCAACTGTGATTGAGTCCCCCGTGTGAATTCCCATTGGATCGAAGTTTTCAATCGCACAGACAATAATGCAGTTGTCGTTTTTATCTCGCACCACTTCCATTTCATATTCTTTCCAGCCGATCAGTGATTCATCAATCAACAGTTCGTTGGTCGGGGAAAGATCCAGCCCTCGGCGACAAATTTCATCAAACTCTTCTTTATTGTAAGCAATACCGCCGCCCGTACCGCCCATCGTAAAGGAAGGACGAATAATGCAAGGAAAACCCACCATCTCCAAAACTTGGTAAGCTTCTTCCATCGTTTTTGCCGTATCCGCACGAGGGCATTCAAGCCCAATGGATTTCATGGCCTTATCAAAACGTGAGCGATCTTCTGCTTTATCAATCGCATCAGCGGTTGCCCCGATCATTTCGACTCCGAACTCAGCCAATACACCGTGCTTTTCTAGTGCCAGCGCACAGTTCAGCGCTGTCTGACCGCCCATGGTTGGCAAAATAGCATCTGGACGTTCCTTTTCGATGATCTTACGTACCACTTCCCAGTGGATCGGTTCAATATAGGTTGCATCCGCCATTTCTGGGTCTGTCATGATGGTTGCTGGGTTAGAGTTAACTAAAATAACTCGATACCCTTCCTCGCGCAGCGCTTTACAAGCTTGTGCACCTGAGTAGTCAAACTCACAAGCCTGACCAATAACAATCGGACCTGCACCTAAAATAAGAATGCTCTGAATGTCTGTACGTTTTGGCATTATTTACTACTCCAAATTAAGCGCGGTATTGTTTAATGAGTTCGATGAAGTGATCAAAAAGCGGAGCTGCATCATGCGGACCTGGACTTGCTTCAGGGTGACCTTGGAAGCTAAAGGCCGGTTTATCCGTACGACAAATCCCTTGCAAGGTGCCATCAAATAAAGATTTATGAGTTGCTCGAACATTGTCCGGTAAGGTAGCTTCATCGGCCGCAAAACCGTGGTTTTGTGAAGTAATCATAACGACATTAGTCGCTAAATCTTTGACTGGATGGTTAGCTCCATGGTGACCAAATTTCATTTTTACCGTTTTAGCACCGGATGCAAGCGCTAGAATTTGGTGACCTAAACAAATACCAAATATAGGTAAGCCCTTATCTAAAAAAGTTTTGGTCGCTTCAATGGCATAAGTACAGGGTTCTGGATCACCCGGGCCATTAGAAAGAAAAATACCGTCAGGGTTAAGTGCTAACACGTCTTGTGCAGAGGTTTCAGCTGGAACGACCGTTAACCGGCAGCCACGATCCACCAGCATACGTAAGATATTGCGCTTGGCACCAAAGTCATAAGCCACAACATGGTATGGCAATTCGTTGTCATCTTTGGCTTCAGGTAGACCGCCTTCTAGCGTCCATGATCCTTGCTTCCAAGAGTAGGCTTCTTTAGTTGAAACTACCTTTGCCAGATCCATCCCTTTTAATCCAGGAAACTCTTGAGCTTTGCCGAGCGCAAGCGCTTGGTCAAGATGATCACCGGCCATTAAACAGCCGTTTTGCGTTCCATGTTCACGTAAATGACGTGTCAGTTTACGTGTATCGATCTCAGCAATACCAACAATATTTTGTGACTTGAGATAATCAGAGAGAGAACGTTCGCTGCGGAAATTGGAAGCAATCAGAGGGAGATCGCGGATAACTAAACCTTGAGCATGGATGGAAGAGGATTCTTCGTCTTCGGAATTGGTTCCGGTATTGCCAATGTGGGGATAAGTGAGAGTAACAATTTGCTGAGAATAGGAAGGGTCAGTGAGGATTTCTTGGTACCCCGTCATCGAGGTATTAAAAACAACTTCACCAACGGAAATACCCTCAGCGCCAATGGACACTCCGTGGAACACTGTCCCATCTTCCAGGACTAACAGTGCGGATTTACTCAAGATAACCTCCAGAATAAAGATGCATAAAATATAAATTAATTTGCAAACTTGCCATCCTTTTCGCTTAGATACTTTGCTCGAGGGAGTTTTAGACAAATTGGCGGTATTCTAAAGTTCACCCTGATTCCTGTCAATATTCACAGATAAATAAAATTTCAATTCAGCGCACTACAAAGTAAAAACACATTAAACCCAGCAAAAAAATACGTTTTAAGCTCGTTTTTTATCCATAATTCTTAAAGTGAATAAAAAACATCGCATAAAAGAGCAAAAAAAAATAAAAAAAACAACAACACAAAAAGCAAACGATAAACCAATGGAGAGATATGGAAAAATACAACCCTGATGTAAAAACAATAAGAATAACCAAAAAAATCACACAAAACGTGACAAAAAAAGGCCAATAAAGAAAAGATAAATTAATGAAAAAAAAGAGAGAAAAAAAGAAGCGCCAAACTTTGTTGGCGCATAATTATGTAATTACAGTTCATTTAAAGCAAGCACATCGGTCATTGAATAAAAACCTGGCTGTTTATCTGCTAGCCAAACGGCTGCTTTCACTGCACCGTTGGCAAATGTCATTCGATCGGTCGCTTTATGGGTAATTTCAACTCGCTCACCAATATCAGCAAACATCGCTGTATGTTCGCCAACAATATCTCCTGCACGAATGGTGGCAAAGCCAATTTCATTCCGTTGTCGCTCACCGGTAATGCCTTCACGTGCATAAACGGCCACATCACTCAACTGATTACCCATCGCTTCAGCAATTGCCTCTCCCATACCAATCGCAGTGCCGGATGGTGCATCTAGTTTATATCGGTGGTGAGCCTCGATAATCTCGATATCGCAATAGTCTCCCATCACTTTTGCTGCTTTTTCAAGCAACTTAAACACTAAGTTTACACCTACACTGTAATTCGGGGCCATGACGATTGGAATCATAGTGGCTGCTTCATCAATTATTGCTCGCTCTGATTCGTTAAATCCAGTCGTACCGATGACCAGTTTTTTACCATATTGCTGGCATAGTTCGATATTGGCTAAGGTACTTGCTGGGGCGGTAAAATCAATCATCACATCAAAGTCATCAATCGCAAGCTCTAGGTTATCCACCAAGGCGACATCAAAGCGCCCCTCACCACATAGCTCACCAATATCAACACCAATAAGTGAAGACTCAGGACGCTCCGATCCGGCCCCTACCGTTGTTTCTGGATGATAATGACTGGCTTTAACTAAATTACGGCCCATTCGGCCTGCTGCACCTGCAATCGCAATTCTTACCATTGCATTCTCTCCATTTTTATGTCATGTGTACGATACACATGCTCTATCCAAACGTTAGCTCTAAACTACCAACTATCGTTGATGGTGGCTAGCTTAACAAAACTCTTTGATCACTCTTTCAACAATCGGGATATTGGCTTCAGGAAAGGAATAGTCAGCAAGCTCGCCGATTGACACCCATTGACCTTGCTGACCTTCTTTACCAAACGGCTGTTGATTAAAAGCATCGATCAGCATGAAATCAAACTTGAGCGATTTATCAGGATAATCGAACTCAAGATGCTGAAACAAAGACTGCGCTATCACTTCGATTCCCACTTCCTCTTCCAGCTCCCGAGACATGGCCTGCTCAATCGTTTCTCCAGCTTCAACTTTACCACCAGGAAATTCCCACAACCCACCTTGGTGTTTCTCATCTGGCCGCTTAGTAATAAATACCTGTGAGCGTTCAGCGTTAAGGATAATTCCAGCCACAATATGAATACGCTTCATTATTGGTTCCTTTATACAATAGATAACGAGATCAATACATCACACTCGCTGACCATTAAAGAGAGGATGCATTAACCCATAGAAAAAAGAGCCGCCAATGCGACTCTTTTATGTGAAAATTAAGCAGGGCGACACACTACGCTATTTTACCGTGACATTGCTTATATTTTTTACCACTACCGCATGGGCAAGGTTCATTACGGCCGACCTTTCGTTCATCTCGAACGATAGGCTGATGAGCTTTTTCATCGGATTCATTATCCAGTTGAGCATGCTGAGCTTGTACCCGTTTAGCCACTTGTTCAGCTTGAGCTTGACGCTGTGCTTCCATTCGCTCAACTTCTTCTTGCTGTTGTACTCTAACTTTAGACAAGATAGCGATAACATCTGATTTTAATGACTCAAGCAGATCTTGGAACAGTTCAAACGATTCTCGCTTATACTCTTGTTTCGGATTTTTTTGCGCATAGCCACGTAAATGGATACCTTGACGAAGATGATCCATTGCTGCCAAATGTTCTTTCCATAAGGTATCAAGGGTTTGCAACATAACCGATTTTTCGAAGTTGCGCATGACAGAGGCACCGACGGCTTGCTCTTTTTGTTGGTAAACGCTCACCGCTTGCTCAAGAATGCGTTCACGTAACGCTTCTTCATACAATTTATCGTCTTCATCTAACCACGCTTGAATGGGAAGAGAAAGATCAAAATCATTTTTTAAACGCTCTTCTAACCCACTAATATTCCACATATCTTCCAAAGATTGGGGGGGAATATATTCATCAATCACAGCCGTTAGCACATCCACTCGATTTTGCTCAATCATGTCACTGATATCATCGACGCGCATCAACTCATCACGTAGTTCATAGACCACTTTACGTTGATCGTTTGCTACATCGTCATACTCAAGCAATTGTTTACGGATATCAAAGTTACGCCCTTCGACTTTCCGCTGGGCCTTTTCAATCGAGCGAGAAAGCATTTTACTTTCAATTGCTTCGCCTTCTTCCATACCACTTTGAATTAGGCTCGCCATCCGATCTGAGGTGAAGATCCGAAGGAGGCTATCTTCCATCGACAAGTAAAAGCGCGAAGAACCGGCATCGCCTTGGCGACCAGAACGACCACGTAGCTGGTTATCAATCCGGCGTGATTCATGGCGCTCAGTACCAATGATATGTAAGCCTCCGGCTTCTAATACCTGATCGTGAACTTTTTTCCATTCCGTTTTGATTTGCTCAATCTGTTCAGGAGTCGGATTACTTAAGCTTTCCACTTTGGCTTGCCAACTTCCGCCCAAAACAATATCTGTACCACGTCCGGCCATGTTTGTCGCAATCGTTACCGCACCAGGAGTACCGGCTTGAGCGACAATTTCAGCCTCTTTTTCATGGAACTTAGCATTAAGGACGTTATGCTTAATCTTTGCTTTCTTAAGGGCATCCGCTAACAGCTCTGATTTTTCAATCGAGATTGTCCCCACTAGGACTGGCTGACCTTTCGCAACACGCTCTTTTATATCTTCAATAATCGCGGCAAATTTCTCAGCTTCAGTACGGTATACCACGTCGGGCATATCATCACGAACCATTGGTTTATTCGTTGGAATTACTACCGTTTCTAAACCATAAATAGATTGGAATTCAAATGCTTCCGTATCAGCTGTACCGGTCATACCCGATAGTTTTTCATAAAGGCGGAAATAATTTTGGAAGGTGATCGAAGCCAATGTTTGGTTTTCATTCTGAATTTTCACACCTTCTTTAGCTTCTACTGCTTGGTGTAAGCCATCAGACCAACGACGGCCAGGCATGGTTCGTCCTGTGTGTTCATCAACGATAACCACTTCGCCTTCGTCCGTCACAATATAATCTACGTTTTTCTCAAATAAGACGTGAGCACGCAATGCTGCATTAACATGATGCAGTAAGCTGATATTCGTTGGAGAGTAAAGGGTATCCCCTTCTTGCATCATGCCGTTATTGACAAGAAGTTCTTCCACATATTCTTGACCCGTTTCGGTGAGATAAACCTGTTTTGATTTTTCATCAACCGTATAATGCCCATCACCACGGTATTCCTCTGAATCTTCTTTATCTTGCCGCTTAAGATTGGGAATCAGGGTGTTGATACGAGTATAAAGCTCTGAGCTATCTTCCGCGGGGCCTGAAATAATCAACGGCGTACGCGCTTCATCAATTAAGATCGAGTCCACCTCATCGACAACTGCAAAAAAACGTTCACGCTGGACACGATCTTCCATTCGGAAAGCCATGTTGTCGCGTAAATAATCAAACCCAAACTCATTGTTTGTACCATAAAGAACATCGGCTTGATAAGCTTGCTTTTTCTCGTGAGGAGGCATATTAGGTACGTTAACACCAACCGTCATGCCTAAAAATTCAAATAAAGGACGGTTTGTTTCGGCATCACGCTTAGCTAGATAATCGTTGACGGTAACAATGTGTACCCCTTTACCCGCCAATGCATTGAGGTAAGCGGGTAATGTGGCTGTTAAGGTTTTCCCTTCCCCAGTACGCATTTCTGCAATTTGTCCCGCATTAAGTACCATACCACCAATCAGCTGGACATCGAAATGACGCATGCCAAATACGCGTTTAGAGGCTTCACGCACAGTAGCAAATGCTTCAGGAAGTAATTGATCTAATGTTTCACCTTGCTCGATACGTTGACGAAACTCGATCGTTTTTGCTTGAAGTTCATCGTCCGAAAGTGCTGCAAATGCAGGCTCAAAGTTATTGATCTCTTTTACAATTTTTCTTAGACGGCGCAGGGTTCGGTCATTACGACTCCCAACCACCTTTGTCAGTAACTTAGTTATCATCTGTTGTGGATCTCTCTTTAACTTAGATCTGCTTGATCTATTTTTAATATCTCTACTCTCTACCTATCTGCAACTAAGGGTACTGAGATAAATCATATATCTTGGATATTGTGATGGTTTTCTTTATTTTCAAGACACTAAATAAATTATGTGGCCTTTAGTGTAAGAAATTTTATTGTTAAGAACCAACGGTAATCAGGCCCGTTTGCACTCAACTTAACATTTTGTGTGATTAATCGGGTGCAAAACCATCAGCTTGCCAGTCAAGGCGGCAAATTATTACCGCTTTGTCCCGAACATTACCACCAATTAAGACGGTAGCTTTACACTAAACATAAAAAAGCCAGACTAAATAGTCTGGCTTTTTTAATCCGTTAGCAGCTAAGCAATCACGACATTAGGTTCAGCAAAAGTCACTGGAGAACCGACTTCTTCTTCAAAAGTTGCCCATTCCCATGCTTCTTGATCAGCCAATACGGCTCGTAACAATTGATTGTTTAAGCCATGACCTGATTTATACGCTCTGAACTCACCAACGATAGCGTGACCAGACATGTACAAGTCACCGATCGCGTCCAGTACTTTGTGTGTTACAAATTCATTAGCAAAGCGCAAACCTTCCTCATTCAGAATGCGGTAATCATCCAATACTATTGCGCAATCAAAACTACCACCTAAGCATAAGTTTTGTGATTGTAAGAACTCAATATCGCGCATAAAACCAAAAGTCCGTGCACGAGAGATTTCTTTCACAAACCCTTGAGAAGAAAAGTCAAACACTAAATGCTGTTCGTCACCATCAATGGCTGGGTGGTTAAATTCGATTTCAAAGTCCATTTTAAAGCCGTTATGTGGACGAAGTTCAGCCCACTTATCGTCGTCTTCAAAACGCACAGTTTTTTTGATGCGAATGAAACGCTTAGGTGCGTTTAGGTTTTCAATACCAGCTTGTTGCAATAGATAAACGAATGGGCTTGCGCTGCCATCCATAATCGGGATTTCAGGCGCATCCACTTCAACAATCACATTGTCAATTCCCATACCAGCGAGCGCTGCATTTAAGTGCTCGACGGTTGAGATACGAATACCTTCATCATTGACCAATGCTGTACAAAGCATGGTATCTCGTACTGATTGAGGATCTGCCGGAAAATCGACCGGAGGATTCACATCGGTACGACGATAAATAATACCTGTATTTGCAGCAGCTGGGCGAAGTGTGAGCGTGACTTTACGACCAGAGTGAAGCCCCACCCCAGTTGTTTTCACTATTTCTTTCAGAGTACGTTGTCTGATCATCTACTTGCCTCTATTTCGATGCCACAAAGCTCGACCGATAAAAATCGACCGGAATTCTACCAGAATGTTGAACCGTGTCAAATTGTGGCGCTATGTTAATCAGCCTGACGACGTAAAAAAGCTGGAATATCTAAATACCCACTTTCCTTTTCTGGCTTAGGCGCAGTACTTTGGCTTGCCGAAGAAGTACGGTTAGCGGCCGATGATGGCTGAGCTTGCACTTCTTTTTCTTGCAAAGGTTGTGCCACTCTTTCATCCATTTTAGCTGCCGAAGCGACTGTTTGAGGTTGTGCTACCGCTGCAGTTTTGCTTTTTCCACCAGCAACCAAAGTGATATCAGGCTTTTTCTCATTACCGATCCCGGTTGCAACCACAGTGACACGAATTTCATCTGCCATATCAGGGTCAAGAGAAGTGCCGATAACGACTGTCGCATTGTCGGAAGCAAACGCTTTTACTGTATTACCTACCGTTTCAAACTCATCCAGACGCATATCTAACCCTGCGGTGATATTAACGAGTACGCCGCGAGCTCCTGCGAGGTCGATATCTTCTAATAACGGACTAGAAATAGCCATTTCTGCTGCTTCTTCCGCTCGGTCTTCACCTTTAGCTACACCACTCCCCATCATGGCATGACCCATTTCAGACATCACCGTTCTTACGTCTGCGAAGTCAACGTTAATCATACCTGGGCGGGTAATTAGCTCAGCAATACCTTGCACTGCATTCTTTAGTACGTCGTTCGCGCTAGCAAAGGCTTCAAGTAACGTAATGCCTCGTCCCAATACTTTGAGTAGTTTTTCGTTCGGAATGGTGATCAACGAATCAACGTGCTTAGATAGCTCTTCAATTCCTTGTTCAGCAAAAGCCAAACGCTTTTTACCTTCAAAGCTAAATGGTTTAGTTACAACAGCAACCGTTAAAATCCCTAACTCTTTAGCGACTTCAGCAATTACTGGTGCGGCACCTGTTCCTGTACCACCGCCCATTCCAGCAGCGACAAATACCATATCGGCACCTGACAAAACTTCTTTAATTCTATCTCGATCTTCGAGAGCTGCGTCACGCCCAACTTGTGGATTAGCACCGGCACCTAACCCTTTGGTAATATCACCACCAATTTGAATAACGCTACTCACGGTTGCTTTACGAAGTGCTTGTGCATCTGTATTGATACTGATGAATTCCACGCCTTCGATGGACTCACGCACCATGTGTTCTACGGCGTTTCCGCCGCCACCACCAACCCCAACGACTTTAATTACCGCATCGTCAGACATTTCCATCATCGGTTCAAACATGTGTTATCTCCGTTTTTCCTGCTGTCAGGTTAAAACTCTTTTTGTATCCAGTTACGCAAACGACTCAATAAGCTCGACATTGATTGGCGCTTAGGCTCTTGATATTCAGTATCGTCGTTAATTTGACTATCTCTTGCGTAATGAAGTAAACCCACTGCCGTAGAATGATACGGCTCTTTTACATAATCAGTAAGCCCACTGACTTCAAGTGGCTTACCAACCCTAACTTGGTTGCGAAACACTCGTTCCGCACAATCAACAACGCCTTCAATCTGCGCAGCACCACCAGTTAAAACAATACCTGCAGCGAGATGATGTTTAATACCTTCTTTGCGCAGTTTTTCCTGAACCGTGTCAATTGTCTGGTTAACTAACCCCATGAGTTCAGTGTAGCGGGGCTCAATCACTTCCGACAAGGTTTGTCGTTGTAAACTGCGTGATGGCCGTCCGCCTACACTCGGCACATTAACCGTGTCGTCCTTGCTCACTAACTCACTTAGCGCACAACCGTATTTCACTTTGATTTCTTCTGCATCGCTAACCGGCGTACCAAATGCGAATGCTATATCACTGGTTACCGCATTGCCCGCATAAGAGAGAACTTCTGTATGTCGAAGTGCGCCACCAGTCCAAATGGCTATATCCATAGTTCCGGCACCGATATCGATCACGCAGACGCCAAGCTCTCGCTCATCTTCAGTAATGACGGCATGGCTTGCCGCTAAACCTGAATACACCAGTTGTTCAACTTTAAGTCCGCAACGTTCAACCGCTTTAATAATGTTCCGGGCCATATCATTATGGCAAGTAATCAGGTGCACACTGACTTCCATTCGCACCCCTGATAATCCTAATGGATTTTTGATACCTTCTTGGTAATCAATGGTAAATTCTTGCGGGATAACATGCAAAATCCGCTGTTCGTCACCAATTTTAATCGACTTGGCAGTATGGATTGCACGATCCATATCATCTTGAGAAACTTCCTCATCGGATATGGTTCCCATTCCCTTCTCAATTCGGCTTGCAATATGCCTGCCAGAAATAGATAAATAAACATTATTAATTTGACATTCGGCCATCAGCTCAGCTTGGTCAATGGCGCGTTGAACCGATTTAACGACCGACTCGAGATCATTGACGCCACCTTTATCCATGCCGCGAGAAGGGCTACTGCCTGCACCGATAATATTGATTTGACCATCGGGAAGAATTTCTCCCACTAACGCAGATACGGTAGCGGTTCCTATATCTAACCCGACAACAAGACTGTCATTGGTCATTTTCGTCATGTGTACTCTCTTTGCCATTCTTACTCTGAGAACCAACCAACCGCCGCACCAGTGTCATACCTAAGATCGATATAACTCACTCGTTCAGTATCATGCCCCAATTGCCTATAGAGCAGAAAAAAGCGCGCAATGCGCTCATTTAAGGATTCTTTTCCTATCTCTAGCCGGATACCGTTATCTAATATAATTTGCCAAGCCCGTCGCTCATTAAGCACTAATGAGGAGATATTTAGCCCTACATTTTGGAACTCAGGGTTATATTTTCTCCATGTCGCCAACACTTCTTTTTCGCTATCATCAGGCCCATAGAGCTTGACATACTCTTGCTTAACTAGGCCAATATCTCCATTGAAAATAATGCCTTTATCATCCAATAGCGTATTGCCATTCCAAATCGCCGCCACTTGATGCTCGGTTAAAAAGACTTTTATTGTATCGGGCCATTGCTTTCTGATAGAGGCATGAGCCACCCACGGAATCGCTTGTACTCGATTTTGTAAAGCATCAATGTCTTGAGACATAAATGTCCCAATATGCTCTAATTGCCCAAATGCTCGCTGTACATCAAGGGCTGATACATATTGACGATCGCCTTGTAACACAAGTTTAGACAGCGGAAGACGATGTTCATCCCACATCCAACTGATCGTGGAGTACAACAAAGCGCCAAGCAACAGCAGCACCATTAAGAAAAAACAACCACCAGCGAGATGTTGTTTTATTCTATATGAAACGGATAAACGACGACCTGCAGTTAACATATCGTTAATCAAAGTCCGATGATCCTGATGTCGATTGGCAATATCATTCCCTATTTATTTTTACAATAGAGGCAAAAGCACAGGCTTTAACCCCTGAATTATACTGAGGTGATGCAAAGTATCAAATAGTCAAATACAGAAATTAACCATAAATCGTGCTTAAATTGCTATATTGCTTCAGTTATGCAACTTATTTATGCGCTTGCATCTGTTCAATATCCAATTTTAATTCAGCTAACTGACGAGCAACCTTACCAATATCCCCAGCGCCTTGCGTCAACACTAAGTCACCATCTTGCAGAATATTGGCTAACACGGATGGCAAAGCTTTCGTTTCTGGAACGAAAATGGGGTCAATTTTACCCCGGCTACGAATGGCACGGCACAGAGAACGTCCATCGGCTCCAGCGATAGGTTTCTCTCCTGCCGAATAAACCTCCAACATCACTAAAACATCCACTTGTTCCAAAACATGAGCGAAATCATCATATAGATCCCGAGTTCGAGTATAGCGATGGGGTTGGAAAATCATCACCAATCGTTTTTCAGACCAGCCACTGCGCGCAGCTTTGATAGTGACGTCCACTTCCGTTGGATGATGACCATAGTCATCGACCAGCATGACCTTGCCTTTCCCAGATTCAAATTCTCCCAAGTGGTCAAACCGGCGACCGGTTCCTTGGGTGTTAATCATGGCACGTAAAATGGCTTCATCGGTAATGTCATCTTCCGTAGCAACAGCAATCGCCGCCGCAGCATTGAGTGCATTATGACGGCCCGGTATATTGAGGGTAATGTTTAACTTTTCTTTCCCTTTACGCACGATAGTAAACCGACCTTGCTGACCTTGTTGATGATAATTTTCAACCCGGACATCTGCTTGTTCAGAAAAACCATAGGTGATGACTTGTCGACTAATTCGAGGAATAATTTCATGAACCACAGGATCATCAACACACAATACTGCTTGACCATAAAAAGGGAGGTTATGTAAAAAATCAATGAATGTCTGCTTTAGCGTTTCAAAATCACCGCCATAAGTATCCATATGATCCGCTTCAATATTGGTCACTATGGTTACCATCGGTTGTAAATAAAGAAACGAGGCATCACTTTCATCCGCTTCAGCGATTAAGATTCGGCTTGAACCCAAGCGAGCATTGGTTCCTGCACTTTTTACTAAACCGCCATTTACAAAAGTAGGATCCAACCCGGCTTCTGAATAAATTTGAGTAACTAATGCCGTCGTGGTTGTTTTACCGTGCGTTCCAGCAACCGCGATACCATGACGAAAACGCATCAGTTCTGCCAGCATTTCTGCTCGACGTACGATAGGAATTCGTTTTTCACGGGCGGCGATAATTTCTGGGTTGTGTTCATTGATGGCCGTGGATACCACCACCACACTGGCATGCTGAACATTATCAGCCTGATGCCCAATGTAGATCTGCGCCCCTTTAAGGGTCAACCGCTCAGTCACCGCATTGACGGTTAAATCAGACCCAGTAATACGATAACCCTCATTGAGTAACACTTCTGCGATGCCACTCATACCAGCACCACCAATACCGATAAAGTGAATACTTTTTACTCGGCGCATTTCCGGAATCAAAGCGCGGATTTGGGCTAAGTTTTGGGTATGTTTAACTGTCATTTATCGTTTCTCATTGTTTGTTAGCGGTTATGCTTATAATGGCGTCGGCCACAGCTTGATCGGCATTTAATTTGGCCGCCTCTCTTGCTCTTTGTGCCATCAATTGTAGTTGTGGGCGATCGATCGACTTAATCATATTGACCATGCTTTCAACCGTCAGTTGTGGCTGTTCAATCATCAATGCGGCGTGACAAGCAACCAAGTGATCGGCATTAAGTGCTTGTTGGCGATCTTTATGCATAAAAGGGACAAAAATCGCCGCAACGCCAGCTGCCGATATTTCTGAAACGGTTAAAGCACCGGATCGACAAACAACTAAATCGGCCCATGCATAGGCTTCGGCGACATCATCGATAAATTCAACAATATCGGCTTGAGCCAGCCCATGCTGAGCATAAGTAGATGCCACATCTTGCAGATTATGCTTGCCGGCCTGATGACGAATTTGATAGCCCTCACCTAAACGAGCCATCACTTGGGGCATAGTTTGGTTTAAAATTCTCGCGCCTTGGCTACCGCCCATCACTAAAATACGGATAGGGCCTTGTCGCATGGATAAGCGTTGCACGGGTTCGACCAGTTGTGCAACATCTGAACGTACTGGATTACCGACAACCGGTACACCAGTAAAAGCACCATCAAAGGCTTGAAAGACTTGGGTCGCAATTTTAGCTAACCAGCGGTTGGTCAATCCTGCCACCGCATTTTGTTCGTGTAAAATAACGGGGATACCTTGCAACCAGGCAGCGATACCACCAGGGCCGCTGACATAACCGCCCATACCAAGCACTGCATCTGGTTGCCAAGCTTTCAAATGGCGACGCGCTTGCAACACCGCGTTAACTATTTGCCAAGGGGCTTTAAGTAAACGTAACAGACCTTGTCCGCGTAAACCTTTCACTTGGATAAAATCAATCTCGATACCATGTTTGGGTACCAGATCGGCCTCCATACGATCTGCGGTCCCTAACCAGCGGATTTCCCAGCCTTGCTGCTGTAAGCGTTTCGCTACCGCAAGTCCGGGAAAAACATGTCCACCAGTTCCGCCCGCCATCACCATTAATCGTTTACTGTTTTTCATCATTCTTTTTTTCTTTTCTTATCTGGATGAGACGACATTCGAAATCAATCCGTAGCAAAATGGCAACCGCAACGGACATGACAATAAGACTAGATCCACCATAACTGATCAACGGTAAGGTTAACCCTTTCGTCGGTACGATTCCGGCTGCCGCACCAACATTAACTAACGTTTGAAACGCAAACCAAATCCCGATTCCAAACGCGAGATAGCCGCCAAACTGCATATGATGTTCAAATGCTTTTTTACCAATAAATAGCGCTTTAAGCACCAAACTAAAAATCAAAATAAGTACCAGTACCACACCAACAAAGCCTAACTCTTCAGCCATCACGGCAAAAACAAAGTCGGTATGTGCTTCAGGTAAATACTCAAGCTTTTGAATCGAGTTCCCTAATCCTTGCCCAAACCATTCACCTCGCCCAAAGGCCATTAAAGACTGCGTTAATTGATAACCGCTGCCAAAAGGATCTTCCCATGGATCAAGAAAAGAGGTCACACGCCGAATCCGGTATGGTTCTGCTGCAATCAAAGCCAACACCGCTAAAATACCCGCAACCATCAAGGCTAAAAACTGGGATAATTTAGCGCCAGCAATAAACAACATGCCAAATAAGGTGACTAACATGACAATCACAGTACCTAAATCAGGTTGTCCTAACAGTAAGCCAGCCAACGCACCAAACACCATGATAGGCTTCATGAACCCACCAAAGAAGGTTTCTCTTACCTCATCTTGTTTGCGAACCAAATAGCTCGACATAAAAATAAACAGCGAGAGCTTGGCCACCTCTGCTGGCTGCAAGTTAAAAAGCCCTAAAGGGATCCAACGAGAAGCACCATTGACTGATTTACCAGCAAACAATACAACAATTAGTAATAAGAAGGATATGGCTAACAACACCGAGCTATGGCGCATCCAACGTTCGACTGGGACTTGCAGAACAATGGAAGCCGTTAATAAAGCCAACAGTAAAAAAATGCCATGGCGAAACATAAAGTGAAATGGTTGATCCGTCAGCCTAGAGCTAATTGGAAAAGATGCCGAAGTGACCATCACTAAACCAATTAACATCAACCCCAAAGCTAACCAGACCAATTGGCGATCAAATAATGCTTGAGGTGAAGGTGTTTTTAACCAACGCACCACCGCATGATATGAGGTTGAGAAAGCCAAAACCATTACCTTTTCACAAATGCATACTGCTTAGCTAGTGCAGCAAACGCATCGCCTCGAGCCATAAAATGTTTAAATTGGTCGAAACTTGCACACGCAGGAGAAAGTAGCACCATATCGCCAGGTTTCAGCTCAAGATGGATGCGTTCGATCGCTTGATCCATGGTAGTAAAAAGCTGGGCAGAAGGATGCAACGACATAAATTGCTCACCATCTCGCCCAAAACAACATAACTTTACCGGCAACTTGGCTAATGCAGGTTTCAGGGCGCTAAAATCTGCCCCCTTTCCAACACCGCCAACAAGTAAAAATAGGCGGCCAGAAATTGCTAAGCCAGACAATGCAGCAAGCGTGCTAGCCACATTGGTTGCTTTCGAATCATTGACCCAACGAATGCCGTCATTATCGGCAATCAGTTGGCAGCGATGTGTCAAGCCTGTATAAGACTTCAACGTTGGCAATGCGCTCAAATAATCCACTTGCGCGGCTTCCAATAAAGCCAACACTGTTAGTACATTAGCAACGTTATGTCGCCCAACCAAACTCAACTCTGCCACCGGTAATACGGGTGTGCCCTTCGCCAATAACCACTCTTGCCCTTGATAAACGGCGACTCGATAATCAGCCAAATGACTGGCTAACCCGAAGGTCATTTGCGTCCCTAGAAAGGATTCAGGAACCGTCTGCGGGTCATCGGCATTGACGATTGCCGTTTCTGCGTGTTGAAAAATGCGTAACTTAGCTCGACGATAGGCAGCCATGTCTGAGTAACGGTCCATATGATCTTCAGACAAGTTCAAAAAAGCCCCTGCCACTAGCGCCAAATGCTCTGTGGTTTCTAATTGAAAACTCGACAATTCCAACACATACAAGTCGGCCTCCTGAGCAAGTAAATCCAGTGCAGGTACTCCAATATTGCCACCGACAGCCGTCACAATACCAGCCGCTTTTGCCAACTCACCAGTTAGATCAGTCACAGTACTTTTACCGTTTGAGCCGGTAATCGCAATCACTGGTTTATCCACATGCCAAGCAAACAACTCAATGTCTCCAACAACAGGAATACCTTGTTGGATCGCTTGCTGTATCTCTGGCGTTGCCAATGCAATACCAGGATTTGTGACAATCAGATCGGCTGTAAGCAACCATGGTAAGTGCCAACTGCCACAATGAAAAGGGATCGACTCTTCGAGCTGATCTTGCCCCGGCGGTAACTCGCGAGTATCAATGACTTTCACCACGATCGAGGGGTGATAATGACGCAGATACTTAACGACAGAGAGCCCGGTAATACCAAGACCGACAACCACAACATGCTGAATACCTTGCCAACGATCCATTTTCATTTTGTATCCCAATTGACTTAACGCACTTTAAGCGTTGCTAGACCGATCAAAACCAATACAATCGAAATAATCCAAAAACGCACGATCACTCGTGGTTCTGGCCATCCTTTCAATTCATAGTGATGATGAATCGGGGCCATACGGAAAATACGTTGACCACGTAATTTATAAGAGCCTACCTGTAAAATCACAGATACGGTTTCCATAACGAAAACGCCCCCCATGATCACCAACACAAACTCTTGCCGCACCAGCACGGCAATCGTGCCTAATGCTCCACCTAAGGCAAGAGACCCAACATCGCCCATAAATACTTGCGCTGGATAGGTATTAAACCACAAAAAGCCCAAGCCAGCCCCGACCATCGCGGTACAAACCACGACTAGCTCCGAGGTATAAGGGATATAAGGAATATGCAAATAATTGGCAAATTGGACATTCCCTGTAGCCCAAGCAATCGCACCAAACGCAGCAGAGACTAAGACAGTCGGCATAATAGCAAGCCCATCCAGCCCATCGGTTAAGTTCACCGCGTTGCTGGTACCAACAATGACAAAATAGGTCAATACAATATACAGTACCCCCAGTTGAGGCATCACATCTTTAAAAAAGGGGACAACTAATTGTGTTGCGGCAGTATCTTGCCCATGTGTATACAAAACAAATGCGACGACTAACGCAATCGCGGACTGCCAAAAATATTTCCAACGCGCAATGAGCCCATCGGTATTTTTACGGACCACTTTACGATAATCATCGACAAAACCGATCACGCCATAACCAGTCAATACTGCTAATACCGCCCAAACATAGGGGTTAGTGAGATCAGTCCACAAGAGTACCGTAATGATGATCGAGGCTAAAATCATCACCCCTCCCATCGTTGGCGTACCTCGTTTACTGAAATGAGATTCAGGCCCATCGTTACGGACAACCTGACCAATTTGTAGCAATTGCAAGCGCTTAATCAACCGAGGCCCCATCCACAATGACAAGCCTAATGCCGTCAGGATGCTGACTATCGCGCGAAACGATAAATATTCGAACAATCGAAAAAACGAAAAATATGGCTGGAGTAACTCGGCAAGCCAAATAATCATGAGTATTTCTCCTTGAGAGCAGTAACAATTTGGCTCATTCCTGAACTGTTCGCCCCTTTGACGAGCAGAACATGAGCACATTCTGATTGCTTTTTGAGTTGCTGCTCAATAAACACAAACATATCTTGATGCGTCTCGAAGTGCTGGCCGTGACAACATTCGCTGATCACTCGCGCATCTTCTCCATACGTCAAAATATAATCAAATTGGAATGGGGCAGCATGTTTACCGACTTGCTGATGAAGTGCAAGACTTTCCTCACCTAACTCAGCCATATTGCCTAAAATTAACCAACGCACTCCAGAAAAAGAGCCTAATAAATCGATGGCGGCTTTCATCGCCGGTACACTGGCATTGTAACTGTCGTCAATCAGGCGAATATTCGAAGTCAATGGGGTAACATCAACTCGACCTTTAATGGCTAAAAGATGTTCAAGCCCATATTTTACGTCAGCAAGATTTGCCCCCAGCTCCATCGCCAAGGCGCTTGCTGCTAACGCATTAGCTACGTTATGCTGACCAACGATGGTTAAAGAAACGCTGGTTTCCCCCTGCGGAGTCACTAAAATAAAATGCGCTTTTCCCTCGTCATTTAATACGATATCCCGAGCAGAAAAGTCAGCGGAAGGTTGGTTAACCGAAAAAGTTTTAACCCTTTTGTCGGCTAACACTGGCGTCCAGAGTTCCCCGCCATGACTCTCTAAATTAACAAGTGCCGTTTTCCCTGACGCTAACCCTTGGTAAATTTCGCCTTTCGCCTGTTTAACCCCATCAAGCGAACCGAAACCTTCTAAGTGTGCGGCTGCCACATTATTCACTAAGGCAACATCGGGGTTGACCAATCCCACTGTATAGGCGATTTCGCCTCGATGATTCGCGCCCAACTCTATCACGGCAAAATCATCTTGCGGTGTAGAACGCAGTAAGGTTAATGGCACACCGACGTCGTTATTAAAGTTACCAGAGGTAAAAAGAACCTGTCCTTTTATCGATAAAATACTGGCGGTCATCTCTTTGACTGTCGTTTTACCACAACTTCCGGTAATGGCGATGGTTGCTGTCTGACACTGTTGATGTACCCAAGCAGCCAGCTGCCCAAGTGCTTGTTTGCTATTATTCACCACGAGTTGAGGAATATTGACGGATAACTGACGCTCCACAAGCAGCGCACAAGCCCCCGCATCTACCGCTTGTTGAGCAAACTGATGGGCATCAAATCGCTCGCCAACTAATGCGACGAATAACGCTTGCTGACCCATCTGACGGGTATCCGTAGAAACTGAAGTGATGACGCAGTTTTCGCCAATGAGTTGAGCTTTTAATACCTCACGAAGCGTCTCAAGGTTGGTGGTTATCATGCTAAGAGCCCTAATAAAATTTGCGCCGATTCTCGATCGGAGTAGTGAACCGTTTGGTCGGCGAGGATTTGGTACTCTTCATGCCCTTTCCCCGCGAGTAAAATAATGTCATTCTCTTTGGCATGATGCAGAGCAAAAGCCAATGCGTTAAAGCGGTTGTGCTCTACATGAGCCTGTTGATGGCTTAGCCCGACCAGCATATCTTGTATGATCGCATCGGGAGACTCACTACGGGGGTTGTCATCAGTCAAAATCATTCGATCTGCAAACTGCTCAGCAATCGCTACCATCATCGGACGCTTGCCTTTATCTCGGTCGCCACCACAGCCGAAAATCACCCACAGTGTTCCTTGGCAATGAATTCGTAATGCCCGTAACGCTTTTTCTAGTGCATCCGGCGTATGTGCATAATCAACCACAACTTGAGCTTTCCCCGCAGCATGAAACAACTCCATTCGTCCAACAACGGGGCGAAGTTGAGCGGCGGTCTCAATCAATTTCTGTTTTTCGATCCCTAAGCTTAGTAAGGTGGTAAATGCCAGTAACACATTTTCTGCATTAAATTCGCCGATTAACGGTACCTTCAAATGCCCTTCTCCCCAGCTGCCTGAAAAGTCGAGCGAAATACCATTTGAGGTATAATGAACCGCGGTTGCCCACACCCCTTGTTGCGTAGTTGGTTCTGTGTGTAGTGACACACCAATCGCATGAGGTAGCATCTCTACCCAACTTGCTCCTACCGGATCATCAACATTAATAATCGCTTGTTGGCAATGATGTTCAGTAAATAGCGAGCGCTTGGCTTCGGCATAAGCCTCCATTGTACCGTGGTAATCAAGGTGATCACGGCTTAGGTTAGAAAAGACACCAGCCACAAAAGGAACAGCCCTTACCCGTCCCTGGATTAAACCATGAGATGATACCTCCATCGCAGTATAAGTTGCGCCGGCATCAGCGAATTCACGTAATGTCGCTTGTACGTCTATAGCATTGCCCGTGGTATTTTGGCTCGCTTGTAATGATGATAAAAAACCATTGCCAGTCGTACCCATCACGGCCGATTTTTGTCCAATCGCCTCAAGCCATTGAGCGATTAACTGGCTAATAGTCGTTTTACCATTGGTGCCTGTCACTGCAATGACTTGATTGTGATGGCCGCCATACACTCGCCCAGCCAGTTCAGATAACATATCAGGTAATGCCTCAAGAAAAAGAACGGGCACCGAATCTCTCAATTGTAATAAGCCATGCGCAGCCTCTTCACTCGCTTGGGCTAAAACTAACTGTGCGCCTTGCGCAATCGCTTTATCGATAAATTGCCGCCCATCAACAGAGTGTCCTTGAATCGCAATAAAAGTATCACCTAACCTGATATGACGGCTGTCCAACTTTAAGTGCTGGATACGCAAAGCATCTAAACGTGAATCATTGACGCAAAGCCAAGGAGCAAGTAATTGAGCTAAAGAGAGGGAAGTATTCATCCGTTATTCCATATCGTGCGCATAATTGACTGGCTAATTTGATGATTGAAAGCGGTTTTCATCAGGGGCGATATTTAAAATTTGTAACGCTCCTTGCATGATTTCAGAAAATACAGGGCCAGCCACTGCACCACCATAATAAGAATCCCCTTGCGGTTCATTCACCATCACCACTAACGAAATGCGAGGGTCACTCACCGGAGCAACCCCTGCGGTATAAGCAAAATATTCGTCACTATAACCACCAGCAACGGCTTTCCGTGATGTGCCAGACTTAGCGGCAATACGATAACCAGGAACAGCAGCTTGAGTGGCTGTCCCTCCCGGTTGAGTGACGGTTTCTAACATGGTGAGCACCTGCTTGGCATATTGCTCTTCAACCACTCGCTGCGCCAAATTTTGTTGATTACTATCAATAATATGCACCGGCTGATAAACACCTAAATTACCTAATGTAGCATAAGCATGAGCAAGTTGAATGGGGGTAATGGAAATGCCATAACCAAATGCTAACGTGGCAATTTCAAAGGGAGACCAACGCCGACGATTAGGAAAAATACCGCTGCTTTCACCGACGAGATTTAACCCTGACACTTCACCAAGCCCAACCGCACTGTACATTGCGAGTAAGTCCTCAAGTGGCATACCTAACGCTAATTTCGCAACGCCTACATTGCTCGATTTTTTCAAGATCAGCTGTAAGTTTGCTTTGCCAACCTTAGATGTGTCTCTGACTCGACTCCCACCGACCTGCATAACCCCATCACCAGTATCAATAATCGTGGTCTCATCAGCCGTACCGTTGGCTAATGCCGTCAAAACCACAAACGGTTTGACGGTTGATCCAGGTTCAAATGCATCGGTAATCACTCGGTTACGCATTTTAAAACTTTGCCAATCACTACGATTATTCGGGTTATAGGAAGGCGCATTGACCATAGCTAACACCGCGCCCGTTTTGACATCAAGCATCACCGCAGAGGCAGAGGTCGCCCGATAATCGGCCATAGCTTGCTTTACCGCACGAAAAGCAATCGCTTGTAAGCGTTGATCAATGGTTAATGGTAATGGTTTACCTTCTTCTCGTTCTTCTAAGGCAATATTTTCAACCACACGACCATAACGATCTTTGCGAATAATGCTCTTGCCAGCTTCTCCAGTAAGCCATTTGTCATAACTGCGCTCTACCCCTTCTAAACCATGACCATCAATACCAGTCACACCGATCAAGTGAGCACTAACTTCTCCAGCAGGATAATAGCGACGAGATTCTGATTTTAGCCCAACGCCCGTGAGCTTAAGCTCACGAATGTATTTCGCCATCGCGGGACTGACTTGACGCTGTAAATAAACAAAGCGACGAGTTTGGTTGGTTTCGATTTTTTTTAGCATTTCTTGTCGATCCAGCCCAAGTACATCCGCTAAGGCATGCCACCTATCTTTCTCAACCAAACCGCCTTGTTTAAAGATTGTTACCGGATCAGCCCACACAGCTTCAACAGGAACACTAACGGCTAAGGCTTCACCATTCCGATCAGAAATAATGCCGCGAGCTGAATGTAAAGTTTCCGCTCGAACAGAACGTAGATCACCTTCACGAATCAAGTTATCCGGCTCAATGATTTGAATAAACGCAAGTCGACTTACCAGAGCACCAAAGGCCAACAACACAAAAAAAATAATGAGAAAAAATCGCCAGCGGATAAATACCGGAGACGATTTTTCTGTTGTCTTCGCCTTCAAATTTGATTGGGCTTTTTTCTTTGATGGCGTTTTACTCATTTCAACTCAATCACAACCTCTTTATCAGCATCCGGTCGCTTCATCATTAGTTCCTTGCTTGCTAAGTCCTGTACTCGGCTGTGCTCAGATAAAGCGGTTTCTTCTAAAATTAAATTTCGCCATTCATTGTCTAGATGATCTCGCTGTTGCAACGCAGTGTTTTTCTCGGTGACCGATTGACGAGTATGATGTGTGGTAAAAACAATGGCCATGGCGCTCATAAAGATAGTCATCATGAGCAGAAGCGGTAGTCGACCTACCGTCAATAGGTCGAAGGCAATTAATTTAGTGAGATTCGGTTGAGATGACGACATAGCAACGTTAAAGTTTTTCGGCCACACGTAACACTGAACTTCGTGAACGTGGATTCAGTGATACTTCATGCTCAGAAGGTTTAATCGCTTTGCCGATCGTTTTCAATTTCGCTCGCCCAAGTGCGCTAATTTGAGCTTCAGTCAGTGGAATACCATGTGGAACTTCAGGGCCTTTACTCTCTTTACGGATAAAGCGTTTGACCATTCTATCTTCCAATGAGTGAAAGCTAATAACAGAAAGCCGCCCTTCGGGAGCCAGAATATTGGCTGCACCTTGTAAAGCGGTATCAATCTCTTCCAATTCACTATTGATATAAATTCGGAATGCTTGAAATGCGCGAGTCGCGGGATGTTTTTTCTCTTTAAAACTCTTAGGCGCAGCTTCTGAAATCAACTTCGCTAACTGACTGGTTCGGGTCAGTGGTGCATTCTCTGGATTTTCTTGATAGGCGATGATGGCTTTGGCAATGCGCCTAGCATGTTTATCTTCACCAAATTCCCGAATAACCCAAGTGATATCATCAAGATCAGCTTCCAATAACCATTGCGAAACAGGAATACCTGAACTGGGATCCATGCGCATATCCAGTGGACCATCCTTCATAAAGCTAAATCCACGCTCAGCATCATCAAGCTGTGGTGAGGAAACCCCCAAATCAAACAGCACACCATCCACTTTGCCTTGTAACCCATATTGGATCGCATATTGAGCAATGCCTGAAAAAGGACCATGAATAATGGTAAAACGCGGATCGTCTATTTTTTTTGCTTCTGCAATCGCCTGTGGATCGCGGTCAATACTATATAAGCGCCCATTTTCACCAAGTTGAGATAAAATAGTCCGGCTATGCCCTCCCCGGCCAAAAGTTCCATCGATATAAATTCCATCCGGTTTAATAGCAAGCCCTTCGATAGATTCATGAAGCAGCACCGAAATATGTTGGAAAGATTCAGTCATAAGATTCTCGTTTCGCTCAGTTAAGCGGCCTTGGTGATTAAGTTAGTGTACCGATTTTCCACTTCATCGCTACCCATAAACATAGATAGGACGTGACATTGCGCTAAGTTTAATGGTTTTACCATCGACTAAGTCAATAAAAAGCAAAAAACCCATTATAACCGAGGGCTATAATGGGTCTGAATAGGTGGAGTCGACGTATAAGCCGGGTTCTGTTCCGCTTGCGCGGTAGTAGCCATTCCTCTAGGCCAGCAATCACTCACTGGCTCAAGCAACCTACCCGCCTCCTAACGCGAGCAACGCTATGTGGAAGCCTATTTGGTCTTGCTCCGGGTGGAGTTTACCTTGCTACGAACTGTTGCCAGCCGCACGGTGCGCTCTTACCGCACCCTTTCACCCTTACCTGATCCCCGAAGGGCCATCGGCGGTCTTCTCTCTGCTGCACTTGTCGTAGGCTTGCGCCCCCCAGGCGTTACCTGGCACCCTGCTCTATGGAGCCCGGACTTTCCTCCCCCTTATCAGTCTCCCTAACACACGGTTAAGGGACGTCAATAAGGCAGCGACTACCCAGTCAACTCCGAGCACGGATTCTATAGATAACCACAGAGGCTGTCTAGCAACAATCCAAACATCAGACAGAAATCAGATTAACCGTTCAAAAAAACATCACGATGATAAATAATCCAGCCCCCATTTATATAAGGCGTTTTTTTTCAAATTATAAATTTCTGCCGCTAAGGCTGCTGCTTTTTTCAGTGGTAACTCTTTCGTTAAGATGGCTAATGCTCTTAAGGCTTGATCCGGCAATGCGTCATTTTTTTCTTCTCGATGACCATGAATAAGCAATACCATCTCGCCACGTTTACGATTTTCATCTTCTTCTATCCAGGTGATCAATTCACCAAGTGGTAAGCCTTGAATCGTTTCAAAGGTTTTAGTCAGTTCACGAGCGAGCACCACCTGACGATCTGGCCCAAGGATTTCTAACATATCTCGCAAAGATTCACTAATACGATGTGGCGACTCATAAAAAATACAGGTTCGCTCTGCTTTAGCGATCTCTAACAATTTATCTTTACGACCTTTGCTTTTAGCCGGAAGAAAACCTTCAAAGCTAAACCTATCAGAAGGTAAACCAGAGGCACTTAATGCGGTAATCACGGCACAAGCGCCAGGAAGAGGGACAACTTTTACACCCGCTTGACGACATTGCGTGACTAAATGATAACCTGGATCACTAATCAGAGGCGTCCCTGCATCGGAAACGAGCGCAATAGAAAAACCTGACAATAATTTATCAACTAACACTTGAGCTTTTTGCTGTTCGTTGTGATCATGCAAGGCAAACGTCTTCGTTTGAATATTGAAGTGAGCCAATAATTTACCAGTATGACGCGTATCTTCCGCTGCGATAACATCAACACGGGAAAGTACATCGAGTGCTCGCTGAGTTATATCGCCTAAATTGCCAATCGGCGTGGGAACGATATAGAGCGTTGGGACCTCAGCAAGCAAGGTTTTGTTATCTGTCATTTGTTTACCATCACTTCAACGATTAATATAGAGACCATCTTACACGGAATAATGAAAGAACTCATGGCTATGAAGAACCATCAGAGACGCAGTGTAACACGCTTACTTACTCCTGTTGCATTGGCGATCATGCTTGCAGCTTGTTCAACGACCTCTTCGATTCCTGAATCGGTCGATATTACCAGCCAACCTGAACTGGCAACACAAACGTATCTCATGCGGGCGGATAGCAGCCAAGGTCAATTGCAAAATGACTGGTTAATCATGGCATTAAAATCTGCGGTTGCTGAAGGAGAAAGCACACAAGCAGAATTACTGATTCGTCGGCTCTCTAAACAGCACTTAACCACATCACAGCAAGCCGAGTGGCAATTGGCCAGAGCCCAGTTATTGGTTAACCATGAGCAGTATCAGCAAGCCTTAGCTCAGCTGAATTTCAAAGCAAACTGGTCAGTGGCCCCTCAACAGTGGCAAACTTACCATCAATTAAGAGCCGATATTTTTACTACGCTTAATCGAGCGTTTGACTCTAGCCGAGAACTGGTGGCCCTTTATGATCTTACTCCCGTCGAGCAGCAAGAAGCGATTGCGGATCAAATTTGGCTAAACCTCAATCATTATTCTAGTTACGCCATTACTAAATTTTCAGCACAACCTGATGAAGAGATCTTAGACGGCTGGTTACAACTCACTATTTATGTCAAAACATTGGCTAACGATTTACCTCAACTAAAAAATACCTTAGAAAAGTGGTTAAACGAAAACCCTCAGCATCCCGCAGCACAATATACGCCTCAGGCCATCCAAGATATTTTAGCGCTTGATCTGGTTCAACCAACTCATACCGCTCTTTTATTACCGTTAACAGGCCGCTTTGCTAAGCAAGCTCAATTAATTCGTGACGGGTTTATTATGGCAATGATGAATGACTCACAACGTCAGCCTGATGCCACATTGACCATTTTAGATACCAATGCAGAAACATTAGAATCGATTGATACTATCCTGACACAAAAGAAAATAGACTTTATTGTCGGGCCATTGGTCAAAGATAATATAGAAAAATTGCAATCATTCCAGAAACAACGCGGGCAAAGCATTCCAACCTTAGCCTTAAATATTCCAGAACAAATGGATGAACAAGCCAACACTTGTTATTTAACGCTATCTCCCGAGCAAGAAGTTGCGCAAGCTGCGAAATACTTATTTAGTCAAGGCTACCAATATCCATTAGTTCTCGCGCCACAAGGCAGCTATGGCGAACGTGTGGTTGATGCATTTACACAAGAGTGGCGTAAGTTCAGCAAAAATGCCGTAACCAGTAACCTATTCGGAGACAAACGGCAGTTACAACGCAATATTAACCGTGTTTTTGGTCTACAGGACAGCCAGCAAAATATAGCACAAATGAATGCATTATTAGGCATGAGTTTTGAGAGCCAACCGCGTAGTCGTAGAGACATTGATGCCGTATATATTGCCGCCAGTAGTTCAGATCTTATTCTAATTAAACCTTTTATTGAGGTCGCTATAAACCCAGATACTCGGCCACCGAAACTATTTTCTAATTCAACCAGTCATGCTAGCGGTCGTCAGTTTGAAGACCTTTCTGGCATCACTTACAGTGATATTCCATTACTGATCCAGCCCACACAAAGCATCGCCAAGCAGGTTGAACAGTTATGGCCCAAATCGTCGAATGCGGATCGCCGCTTACAAGCCCTGGGTATGGATGCCTATCGATTAATGGTGGAACTCCCACAGATGAAAGTAGTCGAAGGTTACACGATTCAAGGCCAAACCGGCCTACTTGGTATCGATGAGCAGTGTGTTGTACAACGAGAAATTAGTTGGGCTGAACATGGGGCTCTTTAGCCACCGAGAAACCGGACAACATTACGAGCAATTGGCGGCAGAATATTTAAGCCGCCAAGGGCTAAAGGTTTTAGAACAAAATTTCCATGCACGAGGCGGTGAATTGGATTTGATCATGCAAGATGGAGCCTGTTTGGTCTTTATTGAAGTCAAATATCGTAAAAATCAACATCATGGCCATGCTGCAGAAACCGTCACTCCCCGCAAACAAGCTCGCTTGATTAAAACCGCAAATTGGTGGATGCTCAAGCGTGGTTGCCACATCGAAAACACTGACTTTCGATTTGATGTGGTTGCCATCCATCAACATGGCCAACACATTGAGTGGATAAAAAACGCAATTACCCAAGGATAATCCATGCTCGACAGCATAAAAGATAGTTTTACCGAAAGTATTCAAATTCAAATCGCCGCAGCAGAAGCTCTCCCGGATGCCATTATGCATGCCGCCCAAATTATGGTTGCTAGCTTGCTTAATGGCCAAAAAATTCTGTGCTGTGGCAATGGCGGCTCAGCAGCAAATGCCCAACAATTTGCCTCTTGCCTGCTTAATCGTTTTGAAACAGAGCGTCCTAGCCTTCCAGCAATGGCACTCACCGCAGACAACACCACCTTAACTGCAGTAGCCAATGACTATCACTATCAAGAAATATTTTCTAAACAAGTGAGAGCATTTGGACAAACTGGTGACATTCTACTCGCGATATCGACTAGCGGTAACAGCAAGAATATCATCAAAGCGATGGAAGCAGCCGTTACGCGTGACATGACGATTATCGCGTTAACCGGTAAAGATGGAGGCGAAATGGCAGGGTTGTTAGGCGAAAATGACGTCGAAATTCGGATTCCGTCCCATCGAACAGCGCGTATCCATGAAGTACATATGGTCACATTACACTGTTTATGTGATCTCATTGACCAAGTTTTATTTCCAGCTCATGAAGAGTAAATCATGAAAAATTTACGGTTTTTCCACTTATATCTATTGCCAATACTATTAATCCTTCCGATCCTGTCTGGCTGTGCCGGACTCTTTGTCGCAGGAGCAGCGACCACCGTTAATATCGCAACCGATCCTCGTACAACAACTGAAATCTGGCAAGATCAGGATCTCGCGCTCGAGATCACCGGGCTAAGTAACAAACCACCATATCGAGGAGAAATGCGTATTACGGCTTATGCATTTCGAGGATCAGTCGTGCTAATCGGCCAATCGCTCAATACTGAATTACTCAATCAATTTATCCAGCAAGCCAAGCAAATAAAAGGGGTGAATAAATTACACGATCAAGTCAGAATAACAGAGCCTCTTTCTTTTGCTAAAATCAGTAACGACAGCTGGGTAACAACCAAAGTCAAATCCGCTTTATTAGCAAAATCCGAACTCAATGGGGTAAAAGTTTCCGTTATCACGGAAGATCGCGAAGTATTCTTATTTGGTTATATCACTCGAGAGCATGCAGAGATTGCTACCGATGTTGCGCGCCACGTATCTGGAGTTAAACAGGTCATTAAAGCGTTTGAATATGCTGATTAAATGGGTGCTCGTTTCGATCAGGTTATAATTAGCTCAACCAAATAAAAAAGCAGCGTCATTGCTGCTTTTTTATTTCAATCACTTAATCACCCGAAGACTCGGCCTACCTTGAGGCTTAGGAGATTCATCAATCGATGAGTGTTCAGAACGGTCAACGTCTTCAGCGGAATTATCATGATTGATCTCATCAAGCACCTGTTGGTAAGCAGGTTCAGGATCAAACATTGTTCCAGCGCCGTTTTCACGTGCATAGATCGCTTGTACCGCATACAAGGGCACAATCACCAACTGAGGTCGACCACCAAATCGAGCACTGAAGGTGACCTCATCATTACCCAACTCCAAATTGCCTACAGCACGAGGAGCCACATTCAAAATGATTTGCCCATCTTGCACGTATTCCATCGGCACTCGAACACCATTTAAGGTCGCATCGACAACCAAATGCGGGGTTAATTCATTTTCGAGTAACCAATCGTAAAAGGCACGAAGTATAAATGGTCGACGAGGTGTCATTTGTTCAATATTCATCACACACCTATTAACGAGACAGGCGCATCTCACGCTCTGCTTCGGTTAGCGAAGCAAGGAATGAGTCACGTTCGAATACGCGATTCATATAAACTTTCAGCTCTTTTGAGCCCGGACCAATTAATTCAATCCCTAAGACAGGTAAACGCCATAGCAGCGGCGCTAAATAACAGTCAATAAGGCTAAATTCTTCACTCATAAAATACTCATACTCGGCGAATACGGGAGCTAGAGTAAGAAGATCATTGCGTAATTTGTTACGTGCTGCTTCCGCTTCACTCGCATTACCATTAACAATTTTTTCCGCCAGTGAATACCAGTTTCTTTCTACACGATAGATCATAAGACGGCTATTACCACGAGCCACTGGATAAACTGGCATCAGGGGTGGATGAGGAAAACGCTCATCCAAATATTCCATAATGATTTTTGAGTCATAAAGCGCAAGCTCACGGTCAACTAGAGTAGGGACCGACTTGTATGGATTCAGTTCAATCAGTTCACCTGGTAGGTTATCTTCATCAACCAGTTCAACTTCAACACTGACACCTTTTTCGGCCAGCACAATACGTACCTGATGGCTATACATATCAGACGCACTTGAAAATAGAGTCATCACAGAACGTTTATTGGCAGCTACAGCCATGGAGCCCTCCAGCACACACTTACAAATATAAAAAACAATGGAGGCTTAGCCTCCATTGATGATTCGATGAATCAAAAATTAGCATGGCATAATAGCACAATTAGTGCACATCACGCCAATACTCTTTCTTCAAGGCAATCACAACTATCGCGAATAACACCAGAAACCCCATTACCCACCAACCTAATGTTTGTCTTTCTAATTTGACCGGCTCACCGGAGTACTCCAAAAAATTCACCAAATCACGAACCGCATTATCATACTCTTCCGCATTCAACTCACCATTACCTTTCGACTTAATCCCAACGACCGTTTTCACTACTTCGTCATCTACGCTATGAGTAGCAAAAATGGGTTCTGGCGTTCCTTGCAGCTCTTCAAGCACATGAGGCATTCCAACACTAGGAAAGACAATATTATTCACGCCAAAAGGTCGACTTGGATCGACATAAAAAGAACGTAGGTAAGTGTACAGCCAATCTACCCCTCGAACTCGAGCAACCAAGGTTAAATCTGGTGGTGGTGATCCAAACCATTGTGCGGCCGACTTTTCAGGGATCGCATTAATCATCAACTGACCAATTTTTGTTTGTGGATCAAAAATCAAGTTTTCTTTCATTAGATCATGCGGGATACCAAGATCGTCCGCCACGCGTTCATAACGCTGATATTGTGTTGCATGGCAACCAAAGCAGTAATTCATAAACAACTTGGCACCATTTTGCAGTGAAGCTTTATCGCGTAAATCATTGTTCGCTTTATCCAACACGACATTAACTCCAGCAGCTATGGCTAATGAAGGTAACAGTGCAAACAACATTACAATCCATTTTTTCATTTGAATGTCACCCTCGTTGGTAGCGGCTTCGTTGCCTCATTTTTGCTGTAGAAGAACAACAAAACAAAGAACATAAAGTAGCCTAAGCTAAACAGCTGAGCTAGCAATGTATAGGTTGGTGTTGCAGGTAAAGCGCCTAATATCCCTAAGGCAATAAAACTGATGGTGAATTGAATAATATTAATTAAATGAAATTTACTACGATAGCGGTACGAACGGACTTTGCAGCGATCCAGCCATGGTAATAAAAACAGCATAACGATGGATGCCCCCATTGCAATGACACCAAGCAACTTATCAGGAACAGCACGCAAAATGGCATAAAAGGGCGTGAAATACCAAACAGGAGCAATATGTTCCGGTGTTTTTAATGGGTTAGCAGCTTCGAAGTTAGGCGGCTCAAGAAAATATCCCCCCATCTCCGGATTAAAGAACAGAACGTAACAAAATAGAAATAGGAAACCCGCGACACCAATAAGATCTTTCACCGTACCATAAGGGTGAAAAGGAATTGAATCAATGATGTCGTATTTCTTGGTATAATATTCGTGGAATTTAAACTGTGACTGATAATGCTCGCCCATTGCCCCTTTAGGCAATTTGGTCTCAATGCCATCAGGGTTATTTGAACCAACCTCATGCAACGCCAAGATGTGCAACACAATAAGCAATAATAGTACAATCGGCAACGCTATCACATGTAAGGCAAAAAAGCGGTTAAGTGTTGCTCCAGAGATCACATAATCTCCGCGAATCCATAAGGTAAGGTCATCGCCAATCACAGGTATTGCGCCGAATAGTGAAATAATCACCTGAGCGCCCCAATACGACATTTGCCCCCAAGGTAATAAATAGCCCATAAAAGCTTCTGCCATCAACACAAGGAAGATCAGCATGCCAAAAATCCACAATAATTCTCGTGGTTTTTGGTACGAACCATAAATCAGACCGCGATACATATGCAGATAAATCACGACAAAAAAAGCCGAAGCTCCTGTTGAGTGCATATAGCGCAACAACCAACCATACTCAACATCTCGCATAATATATTCAACCGATGCAAAGGCACCATCACCGGAAGGAACATAATTCATAGTGAGCCAGATGCCGGTTAAAAGCTGGTTAACCAACACCAACATCGCTAAAGAGCCAAATAAATACCAAAAGTTAAAGTTCTTTGGCATTGGGTATTCAGAAAGGTGTTTTTTATACGCATTCATAGCCGGTATGCGTTTTTCCACCCAATCAAGTAGCGCTTGCATTATGCCTCCCCACTTTCATCTAGGCCGATAATTATTTGAGTCTCACTAAGATACATGTGTTTAGGGACAACCAAATTGAGTGGTGCAGGTACACTTTGGAATACACGGCCTGCCATATCAAACTTAGAGCCATGGCAAGGGCAGAAAAAACCAGCTCTTACCCCTTTAACTTGCTCATTAAATGAATCAGGTAAATAAGTGGGTGAGCAACCTAAATGAGTACAAATTCCTACTGCAACAAAATATTCTGGTTTAATCGAACGGTAAGTATTTTGTGCGTAATCTGGCTGCTGCTGTTCCTGAGAGTTTGGATCTCGCAACTGTGTATCATGATTTTTAAGGCTATCGACAATCGTTTGCGAACGCCGAACGACCCATACTGGATTGCCTCGCCACTCGACACGAACCATTTGCCCTTCTTCGAGTTTACTCACATCGACTTCAACAGGAGCCCCTGCTGCTTTCGCTTTTGCACTTGGATTCCAAGATTTAATAAAGGGTACAGCCACTGCGACTGCTCCTAAACCACCGACAACGGCTGTTGTTGCAGTTAAGAACCGTCTGCGACCATGATTTAAAGGCGCATTGCTCATCCAGACATTCTCCCACTTGCTCCTTATGGATTGCTGCTATTCCGTTTAAGAGCATGGCTAACAAAAATACTAATTAGTTGTATTTATTTGATAGCAAATGATAAATAAAACCCCACTTTTTGACAAGATAAAGCTACCTTTTATTAACATTCATCAAATAATTCGTATGTGAAGTCACATAAAGAGGCCCGACTCAAAAGAATACGGCGAGTTTAATAACCAAATGGAATGGATAACAAAGTAACGTGGAGCAATATCCACGAAGGCTAGCATACTGGAAAGGAATATAGAGGAAATAAAAAAACAAAAAGCTCGGTATAAAACCGAGCTTTGCAACCACAATTCAACCGAAGTTGAAAAACAATAATCTTGAAAAGATTAACGTTTAGAGAATTGTGGACGACGACGTGCTTTACGTAGACCAACTTTCTTACGTTCAACGCGACGAGCATCGCGAGTCACATAGCCAGCTGCACGTAGAGCAGGACGTAGAGATTCATCGTATTCCATCAGAGCGCGAGTGATACCGTGACGGATAGCACCTGCTTGACCAGAAATACCACCACCTTTAACAGTGATGTATAGATCAAGTTTCTCTGTCATTTCAACTAACTCTAGAGGTTGTTTCACAACCATACGAGAAGTTGGACGACCGAAGTATTCATCAAGGCTACGCTTGTTGATTACGATGTTGCCGCTGCCTGGTTTAATGAAAACACGCGCAGCTGAGCTTTTGCGACGGCCAGTGCCGTAGTATTGATTCTCTGCCATTTCCGAAATCCCCAATTAGATGTCTAGTACTTTTGGTTGTTGAGCAGCATGGTTGTGCTCAGCGCCAGCGTAAACTTTTAGCTTACGGTACATAGCTCGGCCTAGAGGACCACGTGGAAGCATACCTTTAACCGCTAGCTCAAGTACCATTTCAGGCTTACGTTCGATCAGCTTTTCAAAGCTGAAAGATTTTAGGCCACCTGGGAACTCAGAGTGACGGTAGTACATTTTGTCTTTAGCCTTGTTACCAGTTACAGTAACTTTCTCCGCATTAACCACGATGATGTAATCACCAGTGTCAACGTGTGGAGTGTACTCAGCTTTGTGTTTGCCACGTAGACGAGATGCAATTTCACTTGCTAGACGACCAAGAGTTTTACCTTCAGCGTCTACAATATACCAGTCGCGTTTTACAGTTTCTGGTTTAGCAACGAAAGTTTTCATGCTAATAATAACCCGTTAATTAAAATTTACACTTAAAGGAGCACATTTGCTCCCACTGTCTAAGAGCCCAGACATCACCCCTTCGAGTGGATGGCACTCTCGGCCTAAAAAGACCTGCAGTAACGGTGGGTCGCAGGATTATAGAGAAGAGCGCAGAAAAAATCACCTTTTTTTGTGTAAAAACACAAAAAATTCTTCCTCAGCTGCTTTTTATTTCTTTGTTATGGTAGATGTGGTTTTGCTAAATAATCATAGCTTTGCATTTCAATTAATCGGGATTGACAACGTTTAAATTCAAAATTGAGTCGCCCTTCTGTGTACAATTTATCTAATGACACTTGCGCAGAAATAATCAATTTAACGTGGCGTTCGTAAAACTCATCTACCAAAGCAATAAAACGTCGAGCAGCATCGTCAGATAATGCTCCCATTTGCTTCACCTCAGCCAATAATACCGTATGATAAAGGCGTGATAGCTCAATATAATCATTTGCACTACGAGCCGTTTGGCATAGTTGCGCAAAAGTGGCAAAAAGAACCCCATCACTAGCTTGGAGAACCGATATCTGGCGGTGGTTAACCTCAATTTCATTGCCTGTGTTTTTATCTCTACTGGTTAATTGCTTGTAGTAATTATTCAGGTTGTCTTGTGCTTTTTGATCAAGAGGATAGTGATAAATTTCAGCTTGAGTTAATGTTCTTAATCGGTAATCGATACCATTATCAATATTAAACACCAAGCAATACTCTTCAATTAAATCTATCGCGGGGAGAAAACGAGCTCGCTGTAGGCCATTACGATACAATTCATGAGGAGGAATATTAGACGTTGCCACTAACACAACCCCTCGTTTAAATAAGGCTTGTAATAACGTTGCCAAGATCATTGCATCAGTAATATCTGACACAAAAAATTCATCGAAGCAGATCACTGTGGCTTCCTGACTAAATTTATCAGCAACCCGCTCCAGCGGATCACTGACCTCTTGCAGTTGTTTCAGTTCATCATGTACTCGATACATAAAACGATGAAAATGAACTCGCATTTTGTGTTCACTGGGTAACGCATCAAAAAAGGTGTCCATCAAATAGGTTTTGCCACGCCCTACGCCCCCCCAAAAATAAAGCCCTTTTGGAGCGGGTAGCGTTGCTGTTTTTTTTCCAAACCATTGCTGCCAAAAGGATGGTTTTATCACTGACTTGGAGAAAAATTCCATCAATTGATGATAGAGAGAATCCAGTGCATCAATCGCACGAGCTTGCGAATCATCTTGTTGAAAACCGGAGCGTTTTAGATCTTGTTCATATCGTTGTTTCGGTGTCATGACTGTCTACTACATCTATAAAGGGCAGAAACTGCCATCTAGCGCACATGCATTTTACTTTATCCAATAGAGCTCTCATAGTAACATGTCTCACAAGCATGTGTAACCAGCTAGTAAAAAACATGTTAAATAACAACAATAAGGAGTCGTTATGCCTTGGATCTATGCCGTTGTCGGGCTATTAGTGGGGATGGTGGTTGGGATTGTCATTGCTCGTCTTACCACACCACACTATAAAAATCAGAAATCTCTACAAAAAGAATTGGATAACACAAAGTTTGCCATGGAACAGCAACGTCAAGAGCTAGCGGATCATTTTGCTCATACGGCAGAAATGCTCGATATACTGGGAAAAGATTACACCAAACTCTATCAGCATATGACAAAATCCTCTTCAGAGCTGCTTTCTAATCTCCCAGAGCAAGATAATCCATTTTTAAAAAAAATTGCGCAGCAAAATAAAGACACAGCAATATCAGAAGATAACGAGGAAAATCTAGAACAGCCCCCTAAGGATTATGCATTAGGTGCGACAGGCTTATTAAAAAATGAAGAAAAAGCCATCCTTCACTCTTCAGAGGTGATCAGCAGTAAAACGAACTAGCCTTGCTTTAATTAAAGTACGGCCAAAGCGCAGTAAAAAGTAATGAACTTTGCAAAGGTTTTTAAGTCATAACTCTCATTCTGTCTGTTGAAGTTTTTATAAAAAGACACATATAAACGACATCAGGCTTTAATTCATTGAGGAGTGTTACGATGAAAAAACCTTTGCTTGTTTTCACAGCATTAACCTTAAGTTTAAGTTCTCTCATCACCCCGTTACAAGTCAGTGCTGCGTTGCCTCTCTCTGTACAAGGTGAGCAATTACCAAGCCTAGCCCCGATGCTAGAAAAAATCACCCCCGCAGTGGTTAGTATCGCAGTTGAAGGAACTCAGGTTTCTCGCCAGCGTATTCCCGATCAATTTCGCTTTTTCTTTGGCCCAGATTTCCCTACCGAACAGTTCCGTGAGCGCCCTTTCCGAGGGTTGGGCTCCGGCGTTATTATTGATGCTAAACAAGGTCATGTCGTGACCAATTATCATGTGATTAATGGTGCGGAAAAAATTCGAGTCCAACTGCATGATGGCCGAGAGTTTGATGCGGAACTGGTTGGTGGCGATCAAATGGCAGATATCGCGCTGCTAAAACTCAATAAGGCTAAATCACTCACTCAAATGCCGATTGCAGACTCAGACGCACTACGGGTCGGTGATTTTGCCGTTGCAATCGGTAACCCTTTTGGTCTAGGGCAAACGGTCACTTCCGGCATTATATCTGCTCTGGGTCGCAGCGGATTAAACATTGAAAACTTTGAAAACTTCATTCAAACCGATGCGGCGATCAACAGCGGCAACTCTGGCGGAGCATTAGTCAACCTAAACGGTGAATTAATTGGTATTAACACCGCCATTCTTGGTCCGAATGGCGGGAATGTTGGAATTGGTTTTGCAATTCCAGCCAATATGATGAAGAACCTCACCGACCAAATCTTAGAATTTGGTGAAGTAAAACGTGGCATGCTAGGGGTTCAAGGTGGAGAGGTATCTTCGGAATTAGCCGATGCTTTAGGTTACGAATCCAGTAAAGGCGCTTTTGTCAGCCAAGTGGTACCAGACAGCGCCGCAGACAAAGCTGGTTTAAAAGCCGGTGATATTATCGTTTCAATTAACGGTCGAAAAGTGGATACTTTTTCAGAACTGAGAGCCACGATTGCAACATTAGGCGCAGGTAAGCAGGTTAAACTCGGTGTCATTCGTGACGGTAAAGAAAAGACCTACCATGTCACGCTTGGTGAGCAAGCTAATAGTAAAACCAAAGCTGATAACCTACACCAAGGGCTGTCCGGTGCAGAACTCACTAATACGACAGAAAATGATGTCATCCAAGGGGTGAAAGTTACTCAAGTCGAAAAAGGATCTCCGGCGGAAGCTTATCAAATTCAAAAAGACGACATTATTATAGGAGTCAACCGTCAACGAGTCAGAAACATTGCAGAGTTGCGTGCAATTTTAGATAAATCTCCCTCAATATTAGCGCTTAATATTCAGCGAGGTGATCGGACTATCTATCTTGTTGTTCGGTAAAAAGTGGATAAATAACATACAACAAAGGGCAGGGTTATACTGCCCTTTTGTGATTTTTCTAAGCAATGTTATTCTTCATGTTTAATACCGGCCCATCAACTCTGTCAAACTGTATTGGTGGGAAAATAGCTATTGATGCGCAACCAAAGCGTATTACTACCAACAGACTTTTTGACTAATATAACCTATCTATATGGGTTAAACTCGTCTTATAACACTTTATTGATTTGGGGAAAACATGCTGAAATTTCTGGTTCGTTCTGTTGGATTTGGCTTGCTTGCTGCCATTGTGGTGATTCTCGCCGTTCCCTCTTTACGTGCCCCTATTTTTCCTCAAGCAAGTGAAGTTCCAACACACATAGGTTCATTGCAACTTTCCTTTAATGAGGCCGTGCGACGAGCCGCTCCTGCCGTCGTCAATATCTATAGCCGAAAATATTCAGAAAGTGACCGAAGTAAGCTATCCACCCAAGGGTTAGGCTCCGGAGTTATTGTGAATGAAAAAGGCTACCTTATTACCAATTATCATGTCATCGCTCAAGCGGATCAAATTATCGTCGCCTTGCAAGATGGTCGTATCGCAGCGGCTCAGTTAGTCGGGCAAGATCGCCGCACAGATATTGCAATTTTACAAATAGAAGGTAATAACTTACCCGTTATTCCACAAAACCCTCACTACCAAGCTAAAGTCGGCGACGTCGTTTTAGCGATTGGAAATCCTTATAACTTAGGGCAAACGACTACCTTTGGTATTATTTCTGCAACGGGACGTTCATCGATTAGCGCAGATGGCAGACAAGCCTTTATTCAAACCGATGCGGCTATTAATGAGGGCAATTCAGGCGGAGCTTTGGTTAATACCCAAGGTGAGTTAGTTGGAATTAATACCGCTTCTTTTCAACAAGCAACAGATCTTGAAACCTACGGTATTTCATTTGCCATCCCTTTCGATCTTGCACATAAAATTATGGAAAAAATCATTGCCGATGGACGGGTTATCCGTGGTTATATCGGTGTGGATGGGCAAGATATTAATTCCGTCACCTCGCGATTACTGGGTAGCGAACATATTGGTGGCATCGTGATTTTGGGTGTCGATCCAACTGGCCCTGCGGCAAAAGCAGGGTTTATGGTTCGTGATATCATTTTGAAAATCGATGGACAAAAAATTAATGGTCGGCAAAGTGTGATGGATACAGTTACGGATTTACGTCCAGGCACCGCAGTTGAATTTACTCTGCTTCGTAAAGGTCAAGAAATCATTGTCCCCGTCACTATCGCGGAAGATACTAGAGAATAACCATTACGTCCGATAATTAATAAGCCGATAATTAGTATAAAAAAACGGAGCCTAATGGCTCCGTTTTTTATGAGAACGCGAGTTCTAGCATTACTTCTTAGCAAGCTTCTCTTTAATACGAGCAGCTTTACCAGAGCGATCGCGTAGGTAGTACAATTTGGCACGACGTACTGCACCACGGCGTTTCACTTCAATGCTATCAACAACTGGAGAGTGAGTTTGGAACGTACGCTCAACACCTTCACCGTTAGAGATTTTACGAACGGTAAACGCTGAGTGTAGACCACGGTTACGGATTGCGATTACAACACCTTCATAGGCCTGTAGACGCTCACGGTCACCTTCTTTTACCTTAACTTGAACCACAACAGTATCACCTGGTGCGAACTTAGGTAGGTCTTGCTTCATTTGCTCTTGTTCTAGAGCCTTGATGATATTACTCATTTTTTAAATTCCTAGAATAAACTGATACTAAATTTAATAGGTTACTGGTGATGAGTTTCTTTAATAAACTCGGCCAATAATTGTTCCTGTTCGTCAGTCAGAGCTAGGTTTTCCAGGAGCTCTGGTCTTCTTAGCCAAGTTCGACCTAACGACTGTTTGAGTCGCCAATGACGAATATCCTGATGATTGCCAGACATCAGTACCGCTGGTACTGCTCTGCCATCCAATACTTCAGGGCGCGTATAGTGTGGGCAATCCAATAAGCCATTCGCAAAAGAATCTTCTTCTGCTGACGCAAAATCGCCTAAGACTCCCGGTATAAACCGAGAAACCGAGTCGATCAACGTCATCGCTGGGATTTCTCCCCCGGTCATTACAAAATCACCGATTGACCATTCTTCATCAACTTCTGATTCTATAATGCGCTCATCTATCCCTTCATAGCGGCCACAAATGAGTAATAAATTATCATTGTTAGCCAACTCTTCGACTCCTTGCTGATCGAGTTTACGACCTTGGGGAGAGAGATAAATCACTTTCGTCTTACCCGGTGCAGCGGCTTTAGCGGCATGAATGGCATCACGCAAAGGTTGCACCATCATTAACATGCCTGGACCACCACCATATGGTTTATCGTCTACAGTGCGACGTTTATCGCTTGTAAAATCACGAGGATTCCAACTTTCAATAGATAATAAGCCTTTTTTTACCGCTTGGCCTGTTACTCCAAAATCCGTCACGCTACGGAACATTTCAGGAAATAGGCTGATAACCCCAACCCACATGTGTTCTTCGCCTTATCGATTCAGAGTTAAAACGCAGGATCCCAGTCAACTTCGATCCGTTGAGCGGTGCGATCAATGTGTTTGATCACTTGCTCTTCAAGAAACGGAATTAATCGTTCCTTTTGTCCAAAAGCATCTTTTAGATTTGCTTTCACTACCAAAACATCGTTGGAGCCAGTTTCTAACATATCGATAACTTCACCAAGATCATAACCTTGTGTTGTTACCACTCGCATGCCAAACAATTCCCGCCAGTAGAACTCATCTTCTGACAATTCAGGTAATGCAGCTGGATTAATTGAAATTTCAAAGTTAGTCAGTAGGTTTGCATCTTCACGAACATCAAGCCCTTGAAGTTTTACCACCAAACCTTTGTTATGGCGTTTCCAACTTTCTACTTTGTATTCTACCCATTCGCCCTTTTGGTTTACTAACCAAGGGCTATAATCAAAAATGCTTTCAGCGTTGTCTGTGTAGGACAAAACTTTAAGCCAGCCACGAATGCCATAAGAAGCACCAAACTTGCCTACAACAATTTTTTCGCTTTGCTTGCTCATTATTTTTTTGCCTTCCATCGACATAAACTAGTCATGATTGAATTAAGCCGCTTTTTGAGCGTCTTTTACTAGTTTAGCTACGCGATCTGATAAAGATGCACCTTGTGATACCCAGTGGTTCACGCGATCTAGATCAACACGTAGGCCTTCTTCTTGACCTGTTGCGGTAGGGTTAAAGAAACCTACTTTTTCGATAAAACGGCCAGTAGAAGCGTTGCGGCTGTCTGCTACAACGATTTGATAAAATGGACGCTTTTTAGCGCCGTGACGTGCCAAACGAATGGTTACCATGTCGTCCTCTTTGCTTTCTCAAAAATAAAATTAACCCCAGCAACTATTCGATTAAAAACAGTTTGGGGTCTCGTGCCAAAATAAAGCCTCGGAATTTTACTCTTATTCCGAGGCTTTGCAAGGGCTTTAGCCAATTTTTCACCACCAAAACCCAACAACAATTACTGTGAGCGTGTTAGCAGTTTAATAAAAGATTCTTAATCTACTGTTCAAGCTCATTTTATTCACCAAGCTTAACGGCCAAAGAAACCACCACCACCAAAACCACCTCCCATCATGCCTTGCATATTACGCATCATGCCTTTCATGCCGCCTTTTTGCATTTTTTTCATCATTTTCTGCATTTGGGTAAACTGTTTAAGCAACCGGTTTATATCTTGCACTTGGGTTCCAGAACCTGCGGCGATACGTTTTTTGCGCGAGCCTTTGATTAAATCAGGATTTTGTCTCTCTTTCATGGTCATCGAATTGATGATAGCTTCCATCTGTTTAAACATCCGGTCATCAACTTTATCTTTAACACCGGCAGGAAGCTGAGACATACCCGGCAGCTTGTCTAACATGCCCATCATGCCACCCATATTCTGCATTTGCCCAAGTTGCTCACGAAAATCTTCTAAATCAAAGCCCTTTTTCTCTTTGAATTTTTTCGCTAGTTTTTCTGCTTTTTCATGGTCAACATTACGCTGTAAATCTTCGATCAGCGACAACACATCGCCCATACCTAAGATCCGAGAGGCGACGCGATCAGGATGGAAAGGTTCTAAGGCATCCGTTTTTTCACCAACCCCTAAGAATTTAATGGGTTTACCTGTGATATAACGGACAGATAACGCCGCCCCACCCCGTGCATCACCGTCAACTTTAGTAAGAATGACGCCAGTCAATGGTAGTGCATCACCAAAGGCTTTAGCGGTGTTCGCTGCATCTTGCCCTGTCATGGCATCAACCACAAATAAGGTTTCAACAGGGTTTATGGCTTGATGTAATGCTTGAATTTCACCCATCATTTGTTCGTCGACCGCTAAACGACCTGCGGTATCAACAATCAAAACGTCATAAAACTTTTTCTTGGCGTGCTCAACCGCTGCCGTGGCGATATCAATCGGTTTTTGATCGGCTGAAGAGGGGAAGAAATCCACCGCTAGATCACTGGCTAGTGTCTCAAGTTGTTTAATTGCTGCCGGACGATATACGTCAGCAGAAACCACCAAGACTTTCTTCTTATCGCGCTCTTTCAGTAATTTAGAAAGTTTACCGACACTGGTGGTTTTACCTGCCCCTTGCAGGCCAGCCATTAAAATCACCGCTGGTGGTTGAGCTGCTAGATTTAAAGCCTCATTAGCCGCCCCCATTACCGCTTCGAGTTCTTGACGGACGATCTTAATAAATTCTTGACCAGGGGTAAGGGATTTAGAAACCTCAACGCCAACCGCGCTTTCTTTCACTCGACTGACAAATTCTCGCACCACAGGCAATGCAACATCGGCCTCAAGTAAGGCCATACGAACTTCACGTAAGGTGTCTTTGATGTTGTCTTCAGTAAGACGCCCTTTACCACTGATATTTTTCAGCGTGTTAGATAATCGATCTGTTAAATTCTCAAACATTTTTTTCTCTTCGCGATTAGGCGATCAATACTCTTGAGTATACCTTAGCCTATTGGCTAGGCATACCCATTGCGGAGTAACAAACGGGTTTCTTTATAAGATTGGGTTATACGGCAATATCTCAACACTTAAAAACGATAACGATCCAACGTAGCCCATTGAGGCTTAGCAAGGTATAATTCTTTAATTGAGCAACCAATTTTGTGACAAGTATGGATAACCTAATCGCTATCGTTGCCGCTGTTTTATATTTTTTGTCGATTGCAGCCATTGTCCCAGGACTGGTCAATCAAACAGGCGTCAAAGCAAAAACTGTTTTTATTAGTGCCGCATTGGGGCTCTTTTTTCATGCCTGGTTACTCGTCGGGCTAATTTTACACAGCTCCGGTCAGAACCTGAGTATTCTTAATGTCGCCTCATTGATCAGCTTTATTATTTCTTTGGTGATGAGTTTAGCGATGTTTAAAGCTCGTCTGTGGTTTTTACTGCCGGTGGTATATAGTTTCTCGGCGATCAACTTATCCTTAGCGGCATTTCTTCCTAGTACCTTTATTACCCATTTAGAACATGATCCCAAATTAATGGTGCATATCTCTTTTGCGTTATTTTCCTACTCAACGTTGTCGATTGGGGCTCTTTATGCGCTACAACTGGCGTGGCTTGACTATAAATTAAAGAAGAAAAAAGGGTTATCCATTAATCCAAATCTTCCTCCATTGATGATGGTTGAACGGCACTTATTTAAAATCATTCTAATTGGTAACCTACTGTTAACGGGAACATTATTAACCGGATTGTTTTTTGTTCAAGATATGTTTGCTCAAGGGAAAGCCCATAAAGGCATTTTGTCTTTTATTGCTTGGATTGTGTATTCCGTTTTACTGTGGGGACATTATCAAAAAGGTTGGCGTGGACGTAAAGTTACTTGGTTTGCGATTGCGGGAGCCACACTATTAACCTTGGCCTATTTCGGCAGCCGTTTTGTCAGAGAAATTATTCTCAGATAAGATCACACGGATCATTGTTCATTTTAATTTTATATAAGGAAACAGTGCGTTTTGGACGACATCTCAACGGGTATCTTATTTGCGCTACTCGCGTGTCTTATCGTTATTTCAGCCTACTTCTCAGGCTCAGAAACAGGGATGATGGCTCTTAACCGTTACCGCTTAAAGCATCTAGCAAGTACCGGACATAAAGGAGCACAACGCGTTGAAAGATTACTCAGCCGCCCAGACCGCTTAATTGGTCTTATTTTAATCGGCAATAATCTAGTTAATATTCTCGCTTCCGCCATCGCTACCATTATCGGGATGCGTTTGTATGGCAATATTGGCGTGGCCATTGCCACCGGAGCACTCACCTTAGTGGTATTAGTGTTTGCTGAAGTGACCCCAAAAACATTGGCGGCGCTTTATCCTGAGCGTGTTTCTTACGCCAGCAGCATTGTTCTAACTCTACTTATGAAGCTGATGGCACCGTTAGTGATTTTTGTCAACTTGATCACTAACGGTTTTTTACGCTTACTTGGCGTTCGAGCGAAGCATGGTGGTGATGATCCACTCAGTTCCGATGAACTGCGCACAATAGTCAATGAAGCTGGCCGACTCATCCCTCGCCGCCACCAAGATATGTTGCTATCCATTCTCGATCTCGAACATGTCACGGTGAATGATATTATGATCCCTCGAAATGAAATCACCGGCATCAATATTAACGATGATTGGAAATCCATCATCCGGCAGTTAACCCACTCCCCACATGGGCGAGTCGTACTATACCGCGATAATATTGATGAAGCAGTTGGTATGCTGCGCCTGCGAGAAGCCGCCCGCTTGATGCTCGAAAAAAATGAATTCAATAAAGAACGATTGTTTCGGGCCGCTGATGAAGTTTATTTCATTCCTGAAGGTACGCCGTTAAATGTGCAGTTACTGAAATTCCAACGCAATAAAGAGCGCATTGGGCTTATTGTTGATGAATACGGCGACATTATCGGCTTAGTAACATTAGAAGATATTTTAGAAGAGATCGTTGGTGAATTTACCACCTCAATGTCTCCTAGTCTGGCGGAAGAGATCACACCACAGGGGGATGGCAGTTTCTTAATTGAAGGCAGTGCGAATATTCGAGATATTAATAAGAGTTTGAAATGGAACCTTCCAACGGATGGCCCAAGAACATTGAATGGTTTGATTTTAGAACATCTTGAAGAGATCCCAGAAAACCATTTAAGCGTCAAAGTTGCCAACCACCCCATGGAAATTATAGAGCTAGAAGAAAATCGCATTAAACTGGTGCGCGTTTTTCCTCGTAAAGTCAAAAAAGCGCAATAGATTTCGTGCACGATTTCAAACAAAAAGGCTTGGTCACATAAGACCAAGCCTTTTTATCTCAGAGACAATTCAATCAGTCAATTTTTAAGGCGTTAAGCATCGCTGCGGGTAAAGCTAACTCATCATTTTTATTGACTTGGATTCCGGCATCAATAACTTGCTTAGCAATCGCTTTAGCTTCAGATAAAGAATGCATAGCAGCCGTACCACATTGATATTCGTTCAGCTCAGGAATGTTATCTTGGCTTTCAACCTTAAGAACGTCGTGCATTGCGGCCAGCCAGGCGTGGGCAACCTGCTCTTCACTAGGTCGACCAATTAAGCTCATATAAAAGCCGGTTCGACATCCCATCGGTGAAATATCGATAATTTCCACGGCATCACTATTTAAGTGATCCCGCATAAATCCAGCATACAAATGCTCTAGCGTGTGAATTCCTTTTTCAGATAAAATCGCTTTATTGGGCAACGTAAAACGCAAATCAAACACCGTAATTGTGTCGCCTTTCGGTGTTTGCATCGTCTTAGCCACGCGTACCGCGGGCGCTTGCATTCGTGTGTGGTCAACCGTAAAACTATCTAGCAATGGCATATACTTCTCTCCTTGAATCTATCCCTAAACGAGACTATTTTGTTTTCGTAGATCATAAGGGTAGCAACCTGGCTAACAACCGGTTTTAGCTTGCAAGTTTATTCTGTTAAATAACTAAAATAGGCGCATAAAAACTGGTCAAAAGTCTGAGTTTCTTGTTGTTCTATCGTGTACTGAGCATCCAATGAACGTCTAGCTTCTTGCTCCATGATTACTGCTGAATAAATCTGATAAGTATGATTTAGATTTATCTGTTGATAGGCCTCACCCAAGCTACGACCAACCTTACCCAATCCCCCCATTTTGAGAGTTTGCTGAAGAATTTGAGCTGATAACGTTTTTTCTGGATGATCAATCCAATCAACTAATTGTTGGCAAACCTCTTGATAAGCAGTATCACCATTAGCTTTATCCATCTGCTCAGCAATTATGGTTAGATCAGCGAATACACGCTTTGCCCACGACGCTAACGTTAACTTTTCGCCATGACAACCTATTTTCAACTCAAGACCAGGCCTGCGTCCTTCTAATACCACTTTGCGCCAGTTATCACGCCAGCATTCCAGTTCACAATTATCCATAGGATCAGAATCGGACAATGCAGTCCATGTAAGGAAGAGATCCAGGAAGCGAATCTGCTGCTCGGTAATCCCTATCGGACTAAATGGATTCACATCCAGCGAACGAACTTCGATATATTCCACCCCACCACGCGCTAAAGCATCGGACGGTTTTTCACCCGCTTTTGCCACTCGTTTAGGACGAATAGGTGCATACAGCTCATTTTCAATTTGTAGGATATTGCTATTCAATTGTCGATATTCCCCATCGACTTTAATCCCGATTTTGGCAAATTGCTCGGAAGGCGTTCTGATTGCTTGGTTTAACCCTGCCAAATATTGCTCAATGTGGTTGAAACCAATTTTCAAAACACTTTGCGCATGATTGGTATACCCTAAGTCACTCAAACGCAATGAGGTTGCATAAGGTAAATAAAGGGTTTTACCAATAGATTCGAACGGTAGATCGGTTTTACGATCTTGAATAAAAGAAGAACATAAGGCTGGTGACGCCCCAAAGAAATAAGGAATCAACCATCCAAAACGATAATAGTTACGAATCATTGCAAAATATGCCGCTGATTGACTCTCTTGGCGATCTTCTTCTGTCTGTTCGCCATACAGGGCATCCCAAAAGGTATCTGGAAATGAAAAGTTAAAATGAACCCCAGAAATAATTTGCATAAGGCTGCCATAACGCTGCTTTAACCCCATGCGGTAGAGCGTTTTCATTCGACCTGAATTTGAACGGCCATACTGAGCCAGTTGGATATCATCTTCACAACCAACGTAGCAAGGCATTGATAACGGCCACAACTTTTCACTTCCCATTTGACTCTGAGCAAAATGGTGAACGTCAGCAAGCTGAGCCATTAAAGTTGAAACATCATGAGAAACGGGCGTAATAAATTCAAGCAGTGATTCAGCAAAATCGGTTGTTATCCAGCGATGTGTTAATGGGGAACCGAGACTTTGTGGATGAGGGGTTTGGGCAATAGCACCGTCGGCTGTGTAGCGTAAGGTTTCACGTTCAACCCCACGGCTGAACTGTTGAAAGATTTCAGGTTGGTTAGCAACTCGTTTAAGTCGCGCAGCAAAATTAGTCAAAATGAGATTCGCTTATATTGGTTATGTTTGAAATGCAGCTGAGCGTAACTTGTCTCTTGCAAATAAAATGCTAAACCACCGGCTTCCTCGATGACCTAGCGTTGAGCAACTGACTTTTCCTCGTGCAACTCACTGAGTTCAACAATGCCTCGAAATGAGTAGCAAGCAGCCAAATAAATACTATTCCCTGTGCCATTACTTGGATATATGCGTACTCTAACGGATGATTTCAAGCTCTTCTATAGGAATTGCTAACTTTTCTAATTGCGACTTCAGTTTTTTCATATCCCCAACCACAATAATTTGATAATCCTGTGGCTGAAACCATTTCTTCGCTAATTGATTTAACGTGCTTTTATCGACCTGATGAACCAATTGATTGCGTTGCTGTAAATAATCTCGATCGAGGTTATAAGTCAAAATCTGACTGATGAGCTGAGCTTTTTGAGAGGGCGTCTCATAACTCAAAGCATCTTGCTGTCCAACCGCAAGGCGTAGAAATTCCATTTCTTTATCTGTTAAGCCTTGTTGACTAAAATGCGCTAACTCTTGCTGGATCTCTTTGATTGAGTCAACGGTCACATTCGCTCGCACTTGTGCGTTGAAGACCACTGCACCGATTTCTCGGTTAGCAGTAAAATAGCCGCTAGCACCATAGGTATAGCCTTTATCCTCACGTAGGTTTTGGTTGAGTCGGCTATTAAAGTTACCCGCTAAATTAAAATTTGCTAATTGGCTAAGGTAGAGTTCCCCTGTCGCATCAAAAGGCAATCCTTTACGAACAAAACGAACGACACTTTGTGGTGCTCCTGGTTTATCTACCACATAAATTTTTTGTTCGCTCAAAGGTGCAATGACTTGAGGATTGATCATCGGAGCTGGCTCCCCGTGCCATCGGGCAAAAAATGTTAGTTGTTTTACCACCTCTTGGCGATCAATATCACCGACAACAACGATTTTCGCTCCATTAGGGGTATAATGCTGACGATAGAAATCCTTAACATCATCAAGTGTAAGCGCCGCGATAGAGGCCGTCGTGCCCTCACTTGAACGCGCAAATACCGAGTGGCCAAACAGCACTTGACGCGTCGCTTGAGCGGCTAACCAACTGGGTTGCTGATGTTGATAGACGATGCCTTGCATCATCTGTTGTTGAATACGTGAAAAATCTTGCTTATTAAACCCTGGACTTAATAACCGCTCTTCAACCACGGCTAAGGTTTCTGGTAGGTACATTTTCAAGCTAGAGATGGTGATATTGGTTGCATACGAACCTGCATTAATTCGAATCACCGACCCAAGTTTATCGAGTTCAGCTTGAATTTTTTCTACACTTCGTTGCGCAGAGTCTTGCTCTAACAGAGCGGCCGTTAAATGGGCAAGTCCTTCTTTTCCAACCTCAACATGACGTTCTCCGGCGGGAAGCCGTATGTCGATTAGCACGGTTGGCGTCTCGGTCATCTTTGTTCCTAATAACTCTGAGCCATTATCAAAATACCAGTCATAAAGTACAGGCATCTCTATTTGAACGGCTTGAGCGGCATCGGGAATGATAGAGCGATCAAACGAATCATTAACATGACGATACGCTAACTGCTCCTCTGTTATTTTTTTATATTCAGGGAGCTGTCGTTTAGGGGTAACAAATGTAGCACGTTGGACGGCCCATTCTGTTTTCCCTTTGGGAACCACGCTTAATGTCACTTTGGGATGCTGGTCAATATACTGCTGAAACACCTTCGTGATAGAATCAGAAGAAACGGCCCGCAACTGATTTAACTGCTGCTCAATGCGATCCGGTTGACCATAAAATGTTTGATTACTGGCTAACTGACTCACCTTCCCTTGTACACTTTGCAAAGCAAAAATCGCATTAGCTTCTGCTTGACCCTTGATCTGCGCTAACCGCGAGTTGCTGACGCCTTGCCGAGAAAACTGCTGCAAAGTATCCATCAATGCTTGATATAGTGGTGCTAATTGCGACTGTTCACCTGATGGAGCCATTGCGTAGACATAAAACGTACAAGCCAACTCTGCACAGTCTTGAAATGCCCCAGCATCAACCGCTTGCTGGGTTTTCACTAAATTTTGATAGAGCAAGCTATTACTACCACTGCCTAATACTTGCGCTAACGTATCGAGTGAAGCTTGCTGCTCTGCGCCTTGATAAGCGGTTGGCCAACCGATCACAACCATCGGCTGCTGAATTCGATCTTCAAGAGTAATATAGCGATCTTGCTTTAAATGAACGGGCTGTTTAGGGGCACTATCAACCTGTGGGCCTTTAGGTATAGATCCAAAATAACGGTTTACCCAGGCTAAGGTTTGTGCAATATCAATATCCCCCCCGATCGTCAATACCGCGTTATTTGGCCCATACCAACGTAAGAAGAAAGCCTTAAGATCATTCACATCAACTCGATCTAAATCTTCCACATAACCTATCGTTTGCCAAGAATAAGGATGGCCTTCTGGATAAAGCGCTTCTGACATTTTTTCCCAAATCAAACCATATGGACGATTATCGTAATTTTGCGCTCGCTCATTTTTAACCGTGTCTCGCTGAATTTCAAATTTACGCTGTGAAATCGCTTCAAGCAAAAAGCCCATGCGATCTGACTCTAACCACAGTACTTTTTCCAATTGATTCGCAGGAACGGTTTGAAAATAATTGGTTCGATCTCGATTTGTGGTGCCATTTAAGGAGCCGCCCGCCTCTGTGATCAAACGAAAGTGCTCTTGATCGGCAACATGCTTTGAGCCTTGAAACATCATATGTTCAAAAAAGTGAGCAAAGCCAGATTTACCCACCTCTTCTCTTGCTGATCCCACATGATAAGTCATATCCACATGCACAAGAGGATCGGAATGATCGGGGGATAAAATTACCGTTAACCCATTCGAAAGTTGGTATTTACGATAAGGAATGCCCACCGTATCGGACTGGGTATCCACTTGCTCGATTAAAGTGACGCCATCGGGTAAAGATGAGAAAAAGGGAAGTGATGTTGAAGATGTACAACCGTACAACGCAATACACGTAATCAAACCTAGCCAAAGTTTTTTCATCATAACTCCTTAGAAAAAACCATAAAAAAATGCCCCCAGCATGATATAACGGAAAGCCTTACCAAGCATAATCATGCTCAATACGGGGAAGCTTTTCATTCTTAACCATCCAGCGGCTAAACAAAGCGGATCACCAATAATGGGTAACCAACTCAACAATAGAGCCCAATAACCATGTTTATTTAACCATCGTAGTGCTTTATGACCCTGTTTTTCTTGTTGAGTTCGATTAGGCAACAGCCAACCTAGCCAATAATTAGTCATCCCCCCTAACGTATTCCCGAAGGTGGCAATCATAATAATGGTTATAGGAGAAAATGTCTGAATCGAAAAAGTGGCCAATAGTATAGCTTCAGAACCACCCGGTAACAGAGTGGCACTAAGAAAACTAACAAAAAACAGCACCCATAGTGCCGATTCTGAAAAGAACTGAGCAATCTGAGTAAGGTCAATCGCCAAGATATGCTAACTCTGCATATTAAGCAAAATTTTACCGCGCGTATGCCCAGTTTCCATCTGCTCATGTGCTTGACGAACTTGATCCATTGGGTAAACGTGTTGAATTTCCACTTTTAATAAACCAACACTGACCATGTATAACAAGGTATCTAACTGCTCAGGGTTTGGATCAACTAACATACCGGTTGCCTGAAAGCCTAACATCTTCGCCTTTTCACAGATTAATTCCGCACTTAATGTTGGCACACTCACCACACGAGCATGATCATTAAGGCATTTAAGCGCATCCAATGCCGCATCTCCGCCCACAAGGTCGATCAGAACATCCACCGCTTCCAAACGTTGTGAAACTGGAGCAAATTGATAGTTAATAGCATGAGCCCCTAACGTCGCGAGGTAATCAAGGTTACTTTCACTACACGTGGTATACACTTCGGCTTTAGCGGCTATCGCTACTTGCAATGCAATATGTCCGACTCCACCGGCTCCCGCTAAAATTAACACGCGTTCACCTTCTTGAATTTGAGCTTTACTCAATGCCTGCGCCGCAGTTTGTCCTGCAAGGGGTAATGCCGCAGCCGCTTCTAGCGTAACGGAATCGGGCACGATACTCAGCTCTCTTTCAGGAACACAAAGATATTGGCTATAACCACCCCCACGGAGAGGAAAACCCACAAACCCCGCGACGTTCATCCCTTTTTCAAGCGCTGAAATACCCTGTCCAACTTTCACCACCTGCCCTGCGATGTCATATCCAGCAACCCAAGGTAATTTATCTTGATTTTGCGCAGCAGCCCAACCCAGTCCAGCTCGAGTTTTAGTATCAATAGGATTAATACTGGTAAAAGCGACTTTAACCAACACTTCTCCTTCCTGAGGCTCTGGAATTGGTGATGACTGAATAGCGAGCACTTCTGGCCCACCAAATTGGGTGATGACAATCTGCTTATTATCCATATTCTAAGTCCCTGTGGCTGGTGATGAAAAAAGGGATGCTAAAGCATCCCTTTGAATATATATCATTTTATTACTATACCCAAACAACTTGGAATTGCAGGCAGGCGACAAGCGAGTCAAGCATCGCTACCGCGCGACAACGACATCACTTAATACACTATCGTCAATCGTCATTAACGCTCAACCCTAAAATGCCCTTATTTAGCCGACTAAAGCTAATAAAATCCCAGCCGCAACCGCCGAGCCTAACACGCCAGCAACATTTGGCCCCATAGCATGCATCAATAAAAAGTTTTGTGGGTTAGCTTCTAACCCGACTTTATTAACAACACGCGCCGCCATTGGTACAGCAGAAACTCCGGCAGCACCTATCAATGGGTTAATATCTTCTTTAGAGAATTTATTGAGCACTTTTGCCATCAAAACTCCCCCTGCAGTACCAATACTAAATGCGACAGCACCAAGCACTAAAATACCTAAGGTCGAAATATTAAGGAATTGATCGGATTGAAGTTTTGAACCCACTCCAAGACCTAAGAAGATAGTAACAATATTAATCAGTTCATTTTGTGCCGTTTTCGATAAGCGCTCAACCACACCGGCTTCACGCATTAAATTCCCCAAGCAGAACATTCCAACCAATGGCGTAGCCGAAGGTAGGAACAAAATGGCCATCAGTAACACGAGCAGCGGAAAAATAATTTTTTCCGTTTTCCCTACATGACGCAACTGAGCCATTTTAATCTGACGCTCTTGTGGTGTAGTTAATGCCTTCATGATCGGTGGCTGAATGATAGGAACCAATGCCATATAACTGTACGCAGCAACTGCGATTGCTCCTAATAACTTCGGTGATAGTTGACTGGCTAAAAAGATAGCTGTCGGACCATCAGCGCCACCGATAATGGCTATTGACGAAGCATCAGCTAACGAAAACTCCATTCCTGGCACATAGTTAAGCATGATCGCACCAAATAATGTTGCAAAAATACCGAACTGTGCAGCGGCACCTAACCACAAGGTTTTAGGGTTGGCAATCAAAGCACCAAAGTCGGTCATTGCGCCCACGCCCATAAAAATCAACAACGGGAAAATACCCGATTCGATCCCAATATAGTACACGTAGTACAACAACCCACCCGGCTCAGTAAAACCGGCATTAGGAATATTTGCCAAGATAGCTCCAAACCCAATCGGTAACAGCAATAGAGGTTCAAAACCTTTACGTATGGCTAAAAAAAGCAATACGCAGCCGATAAGAATCATCATGATTTGGCCAAGCGTAAAGTTAGCAATCCCTGTTTCGTGCCACAGGGTTAATAATCCGTCCATGTTACACCCTTATGCCAAACTTAAGATCGGCGCACCGACTGTCACTGCATCCCCTTCCTTCACATGCAGCTCTTGAACAACACCACTACGCGCAGCCCGAACTTCGGTTTCCATCTTCATCGCTTCTAAAATAACCAGCACATCACCTTCAACCACTTCGCTTCCAGGTTGAACTTGAACCTTAAAAATATTTCCGGCAAGAGGAGCGGGCACAGCTTCAGCTGCTGAGGCCGGAACAGGAGCAGAAGTTGTCGCTGTAGACTGACTAGCGGTCACCGAGCTAATTTGACCTTGGGGACCCACTTCTACTTGATACACTTGCCCGTCAACTTTGACACTATAGGTTTCGATACTCGGTACAGAATCTTTTACTACAGGAGCTGCGGCAGATTCGACCGTTTCAGATCCCGGTGCGGGTTCAAATGCATTGGGGTTATGACGGTTTTTTAGAAATTTAAGTCCGACTTGAGGGAATAAAGCATAAGTCAGTACATCATCCACGGTCTCTTGCGCTAATGAAATACCATCCTCTTTAGCTTTAGCTAATAATTCCGTGGTTAAATGTGTCATTTCATCTTGAAGCAAGTCAGCAGGGCGGCAAGTAATGGCTTTACTTCCTTTTAACACTTGCGCCTGTAGATCTTGATTCACTTCAGCAGGTGTTGCCCCATATTCTCCTTTCAGTACCCCGGCAGTTTCTTTGGTTATACTTTTATAGCGCTCACCAGTTAAAACATTAATCACCGCTTGAGTACCAACAATTTGAGATGTTGGTGTAACTAAAGGGATGTAACCAAGATCTTGCCGAACACGAGGAATTTCTTCCAACACCTCATCGAGACGCTCTGCAGCGCCTTGTTCTTTTAGTTGGCTTTCCATATTAGTCAACATACCACCCGGGACTTGAGCAATCAAAATTCGCGAGTCAACCCCTTTTAGTTGTCCTTCAAATTGGGCGTATTTTTTACGAACGTCACGGAAATACGCTGCAATAGGCGCAAGATGTTCAAGATTAAGCTGGGTATCTCGTGCTGTCCCTTGCAACATAGCAACCACCGTTTCCGTTGGCGTGTGTCCATAGGTTTGGCTCATTGACGAAATGGCAGTATCAAGGATATCCACCCCAGCTTCTACCGCTTTTATTGCGGTTGCCGTTGATAATCCAGTTGTCGCATGGCAATGTAAAGCAAGAGGAACATCACACGATGCTTTAATCCGCGATATTAACTCTTCCGCTTCATAAGGTTTTAAAAGTCCTGACATGTCTTTAATACATAATGAGTGACAGCCAAGATCTTCTAATCGCTTCGCCAGATCAACCCAAGTTTCTGTATTATGGACTGGACTAATGGTATAAGAGAGCGTTCCTTGAGCATGTGCACCAACGTTGACCGTTGCTTTGATCGCTTGCTGAAAGTTGCGTACATCGTTCATTGCATCAAAAATACGGAATACATCCATCCCATTAACGTGAGCACGCTCGACAAACTTCTCAACCACATCATCCGCGTAATGGCGATAACCAAGCAGGTTCTGCCCTCGTAATAACATCTGCATTGGGGTATTGGGCATCGCTTTTTTTAGCGCACGCAGACGCTCCCAAGGATCTTCTCCCAAGTATCGAATACACGCATCAAAGGTAGCCCCACCCCAAGTTTCTAACGACCAATAGCCGATTTTGTCCAACTCTGCTGCAATAGGCAACATATCTTCAAGACGCATGCGCGTCGCAAATAATGATTGATGGGCGTCTCTTAACACCACATCGGTAATAGCAAGTGCTTTAGACATGCTCATTAACTCCTTTTAATTGGTACTACTTAGCAGCTGAGTGTCGGTACTGATGTACAGCGGCAGAGATAGCCGCTACCACCTGAGGGGGAACTGCAGCAGAGGTTGGTTGAATCGATTTTTTGGGGCTGACTATCGTCTGAGGTACTTCTTGCGGTACCCATTTAGACATGAACCGAACGAGATAGACCAAAATGGTTAAAAATAGAAATACGACGACCATCCCTGTAACCATCAGGGTAGCCGCATCAACTAGCAGGCTTCCAATATTTGTCATGTTGCTTCCTTTCTGTGTCATCCTGACAGCAATTGTCTGCGATAAACCATTATTATTCCGACAAAAGCCAACAGGATTATCTCGACTTGTGAAAAATTGTCAATTTTGTTTAGGATTTTTAAACAAATCAGAGTAACCAAGTGAAAGAACCGTCATACAAATCACAAAACGTGATGTAATTGAGCTAAGAAACTCGCACGTTTTTAGTGAATATGAGTAGATTAATAGGAATTTGAAATAAAATTTGAGATGCAGCTAGTAAAAGGAGAACAGACCAATAAAAACAGTATGTTGTGAAAATGAAATAAAAAAAATGCTACAGGATTGTAAAAAAACAAAACCCCGCTTAATTGCGAGGTTTAAAAGGTGGCGCGCTCAGGAGGATTCGAACCTCCGACCGCCTGGTTCGTAGCCAGGTACTCTATCCAGCTGAGCTATGAGCGCGCAAGGCTTCGGTGAAATTAAACTTTACACAACAGTCAAATCACCAAGGTTTTTTATGACCTTAAATAATGGCGCGTCCTGGAGGATTCGAACCTCCGACCGCCTGGTTCGTAGCCAGGTACTCTATCCAGCTGAGCTAAGGACGCACGGTGCTAGTGATGATATCACTAACTTGAAATAATGGCGCGCTCAGGAGGATTCGAACCTCCGACCGCCTGGTTCGTAGCCAGGTACTCTATCCAGCTGAGCTATGAGCGCGCAGGGCTTCGGTGAAATTAAACTTTACACAACAGTCAAATCACCAAGGTTGTTTATGACCTTAAATAATGGCGCGTCCTGGAGGATTCGAACCTCCGACCGCCTGGTTCGTAGCCAGGTACTCTATCCAGCTGAGCTAAGGACGCACGGCGCTAGTGACGATATCACTAACTTAAAATAATGGCGCGCTCAGGAGGATTCGAACCTCCGACCGCCTGGTTCGTAGCCAGGTACTCTATCCAGCTGAGCTATGAGCGCGCAGAATGTGATAAATCACACTAAAATCTCTTCGAAACAAAATTGTTAGCAATAAACCAACAAATGGCGGTGAGGGAGGGATTCGAACCCTCGATACGGCTACAAACCGTATACTCCCTTAGCAGGGGAGCGCCTTCAGCCTCTCGGCCACCTCACCACAAGCATGTTTCTCTATTATATGGCGCGTCCTGGAGGATTCGAACCTCCGACCGCCTGGTTCGTAGCCAGGTACTCTATCCAGCTGAGCTAAGGACGCGCAGTTGCTTAATTATTATAAGCCTTGCAAGAATGGCGGTGAGGGAGGGATTCGAACCCTCGATACGGCTACAAACCGTATACTCCCTTAGCAGGGGAGCGCCTTCAGCCTCTCGGCCACCTCACCGTCTTGCGGAGGCACATATTACGATTTACCAAAAATATGTCAAACACTTTCTTGGTAAAAGTTTTAAAAAAAACGTTAACCGTTGGCTATTTAACCAAAGCGTTGACTTTTTACACTTAAGTACCAAAGCCTAGGATTTATCACGCTATTTCAAATGCACAATACCGTGATTCTTAACGAACAAAAAATAAATAAGGCCGGTTAATACCAGCCTTATCTCGATAATTAGTAGTTGCTAGGAGCAACGTTACCATTACCTTTTTCTGCTTGAATGCGCATGTAAATTTCTTCACGGTGCACAGATACTTCTTTGGGAGCGTTAACACCTATCCGTACTTGATTACCTTTTACACCCAAAACTGTTACCGTTACTTCATCACCGATCATCAGTGTTTCGCCAACGCGGCGAGTCAAAATTAGCATTCTTTGCTCCTTGAGTAATCTCTGTATTATCTTGCAACTACGCTATTATCTACTAAAAGTTATCTCCCAGTAAACTTTATTGCATCTAAATCAGCCTAAAAGCATCTGCTTTGCCTCAAACGCCAGCGAAGTGTCCGAATAAATATAAGCCTTGTGCAAAATATTAGCCGCATTATCCACCTTATGCGGCGCAAGCGTTAACATCAATGATTGCGAGCTTGTGGAGACATAATGCACATCTATCCCTTGTTCGGTCAATAAAGCACAAGAATGCTCCACCAACATAGCAGCTTGCAATCCAACGGTGGTTAACAAACTCACAGGTTCACTATTGCGGATTTTACCGTTAAACACCAGTTCTAACTTCGCATAAGCGTCCTGTTTTATCACTATCGCCGTCCATTCTGCTTCCTCGATCACATTCCATAGTTCGATCCCCAGCATATGGCACTGCTTTTCCAGAATCGTGGCATCGTCAGATTCAATCTTGACGAGTAGCATCTCCCTCTGAATCGCAATGCCACATATGTTCTGTGTTCCCCGCTCACCTTTAATTAAGCTCCCTTGATTGGTATCAAAGGTCGATAACACTCTGAGTGGGACTTGATGTTTCCACGCATATTGAACGCAAGGTAAGTGCAACACTTTCGCCCCTTTACGGGCCATTTCTTCCATCGAAGGGAAGTCGATCACCGCCAATTTACGCGCAGATGGCACCACGCGAGGATCACAGGTATATATGCCATCCACATCCGTAAAAATTTGACATTCATCAGCGTTGAGTACGCCAGCTAACGCCACGGCACTCGTGTCCGATCCACCTCGACCTAATGTGGTGATATCCCCTTTCTCATTCACCCCTTGGAAGCCTGCGATGACCACAATAAGCCCTTGAGTCAATAATTCGCGAATGGTTCGGGTATCGATCGACTTGATCGTTGCATTGTTGTGTTGGTTATCGGTGACAATGTTGGCTTGCGTTCCAGTAAGGGAACAAGCGGGATACCCCAATTTATTTAAAACCATGGCAAGTAATGCCATCGACATTTGCTCACCAGCAGAGAGTAAAACATCAAGCTCTCTTGCATTCGGTACACGCTCAATTTGTTGGGCAAGGCCCAACAGACGGTTCGTTTCACCAGCCATGGCAGATACAACCACAACAACTTGATTCCCATCATTTTTTGCTTTAATGATGTGTTCAGCAACGGTATATATTCTCTCAATAGAGCCGACCGACGTTCCACCGAACTTTTGTACGATAAGGGGATTTTTCACCAGTATTCACCTTCCCAAGACAAAGTCTCATGGCCCCAACAATGAATCAATTGCTTGATGAGTCATTGAGGGATATAAACAACAAAACCAAGTGGATAACTGGTTTTGTTTAAAACAACGCCAATTACACCACTTGGTTAACCAGATAAAATTACGCTCAATCAAAAGATAATTGATTGAGCGTAACTTATCACTATGTTATAGACGCTCTGCAATCCAAGCGTCAACAGACTCTAAAGCAGAAGGAAGCGCTTTGGCGTCACTCCCTCCCGCTTGTGCCATATCAGGGCGGCCGCCCCCTTTACCACCAACTTGTAGTGCAACCATATTAACCAAATCTCCGGCTTTCACTTTGCTGGTCAAATCTTTGGTCACTCCTGCAATCAAGCCGACTTTATCATCCACGACATTACCTAACATGATAATACCGCTACCTAGCTGATTTTTTAATTCATCAACCATCCCACGTAGTGCTTTATTATCAGCACCATTGAGTTGTGCAACAAGCACTTTAACCCCAGCGATCTCTTTCACTTGATCGGTTAAAGATGCGCTTGCTTGGGTAGCCAATTTATCTTTCAACTGCTGGATTTCTTTCTCAAGTTGCTTCACTTTATGGGCAGTTTCAGAGAGTTTTTCTTCGTATTTATGTTGCTGATTCTCTAAAGCATCGAGAGCGGCTTCACCGGTAACCGCTTCAATGCGACGAATTCCAGCCGCGATACCGCCTTCGGACAGAATCTTAAATAAGCCAATGTCTCCTGTATGTGAGGCATGAATACCACCACATAATTCGGTTGAAAAGTCACCCATGGAAAGAACGCGTACTTGCTCATCATACTTTTCACCAAAGAGTGCCATCGCCCCTTTCTGTTTCGCCGCTTCAATGTCCATGATCGCCGTTTCAATCACATGATTACGACGAATTTGGCTATTAACTAAGCGCTCAACGTCTTTAAGCTCATCAGTGGTCATCGCTTCAAGGTGTGAGAAGTCAAAGCGCAAGCCTTCTGCTTTTACGAGTGAACCTTTTTGGGCAACATGTTCACCCAACACTTGACGCAATGCCGCATGCAATAAGTGAGTGGCTGAATGGTTTAGTGAAATTGCAGCACGGCGCTTGGCATCAACGATCGCTTCAACCTGATCTTCTTTGGCCATAACCCCCTCTTGTAACAAGCCGTAATGGGCTATGGCATGACCTAATTTCTGAGTATCTTCGACTTGAAATACCCCCGACGCTGTTTTTAACACGCCGGTATCACCACATTGGCCACCCGATTCAGCGTAAAACGGCGTTTTCTCCAGTACCACAATGGCCTTATCACCCGCCGATAACGCATTGACCTCTTGACCATCAACAAACATCGCTAATACTGGGCTTGCCTGTTGCACTGCGTTATAACCACAGAATTCAGACTGGCCCTCAACCTTAATCAAACGATTATAGTCTGTACCAAAGTGCCCTGCTTCACGAGCGCGTTGACGCTGCTCTTCCATTGCGGTTTCAAAACCCGCTTCATCAATGGTAAAGCCTCGTTCACGTGCTACATCATTAGTTAAATCGGCTGGAAAGCCATAAGTATCATACAGTTTGAAAACCGTTTCACCATCCAGCTCTTGACCCGTTAAGGCATCTAACGCGTCATTAAGAATAGCCAGTCCTCGTTCAAGAGTACGACCAAAGTTTTCTTCTTCAATACGAAGGATTTTTTCAACCAACGCTTGCTGTTTATGCAACTCTTTGCCTGCACTACCCATAACGTCAATGAGTGGTGACACCAGCTTGTAGAAAAATGCGCCTTGAGCACTCAGTTTATTACCATGACGAACGGCACGGCGAATAATCCGGCGTAATACATAGCCACGCCCTTCGTTCGACGGCATTACACCATCGACAATTAAGAAAGCACATGAACGGATATGGTCGGCTAACACACGCAATGATTGATTGGTCAGGTCTTGATCACCAATCACTTCGGCGGCCGCTTTGATCAAGGTTTGGAAAACATCAATCTCATAGTTAGAGTGGACGCCTTGAACAATCGCAGAAATCCGTTCAATCCCCATTCCAGTATCGACCGACGGTTTCGGTAACGGCTCCATTTTTCCATCGGCATGGCGATTAAACTGCATAAACACCACGTTCCAGATTTCAATAAAACGATCACCATCTTCTTCTGCTGATCCTGGAGGCCCACCCAAAATGTGTTCACCATGATCATAAAATATTTCGGTACAAGGACCGCAAGGGCCGGTATCACCCATTTGCCAGAAGTTGTCCGACTCGTAAGCTTTCCCTCCAGGTTTGTCACCAATGCGGATAATGCGATCTTGTGGAATACCGACTTTTTGATGCCAAATATCAAAGGCTTCATCGTCCGTTTGATACACGGTAACCAATAAGCGTTCTTTAGGTAACTGAAGAACTTCGGTGAGAAATTCCCATGCATACTGAATCGCATCTTCTTTGAAATAGTCACCAAAACTGAAGTTACCCAACATTTCAAAAAAAGTATGGTGACGAGCAGTAAAGCCAACGTTTTCTAGATCATTATGCTTACCACCAGCACGTACACAACGTTGAGCGGTTGTCGCTCGCGTATAAGCGCGTTTTTCTAGGCCAAGAAAACAATCTTTAAATTGGTTCATTCCTGCGTTAGTAAATAGCAGGGTCGGATCATTAGTAGGCACCAATGATGAACTATCAACGATCTGGTGCCCTTTACTTTCAAAGAATGAGAGGTACGCGCGGCGAACCTCATCGGTGCTCATATACATGCAGCTCTTCCTGAATGACTCAAGTTAGAATTTTGAGCTATTGTAAAGCATGGATAAGGCTTCGACTAGTTTTCTTAATTAAAAGAGGAAAATTGCAAAACATAGCCTCTCAAAAACAAGGCTGGGGTGGGATCATCAGCGTCAAGCAGACTCATTTTCAATCTCACTCAAATCAGATAATGCGTACTGAATTTGCTCAAAACTAAACCCACGATACTGTAAAAAGCGAATACGCTTTGCTTGCGTTTTTCTGTCGATAGAAGCGCAAGAGTTAAATTTTTTATCTGCCGCCTGCTTGGCGAGTTCAAACCAGTCGATCTCTACTTGCGAAAAGGCGATGACGATCAGATCATCACTGACTCGATTTTGTTGTAAAGATTGACGAATCCGTCTCTCACCATGTCCTTTACTGATATGCTGACGAATAACACTAAGTGCGTAGCGTAAATCATCGATATAACCATAGTGCTGGCAGTATAAAATGGCTTGCTCAACATCTGAGTGCGAAAATCCTTTCATCAAAAGCTTTTGCATCAGTTCATATTGGCTATGATCTCGCCGACTTAACAATCCCAGCGCACTCTCTTGGCAACGTCTTTGGGGCTTAAGTTCTCCTTTGCTGTGAGGAAGAAAAGACATATCGAATGCTCCAATTGTAAAAAAACCCTGCAAAGCAGGGCTAAATAAACCAGATAAAACCGCACTTACAATTCGTCTTGCTCAGGTACAATCCCAAACTCAGGCTCTTCAACTGCAATTTGTTCTGGACTTAGTAACATTTCACGTAACTTGCTATCAATCGTTTTAGCAGCTTCAGGATTTTCTCGTAAGAATTTACAAGCATTGGCTTTACCTTGACCAATTTTATCGCCGTTGTAGCTATACCAAGCGCCCGCTTTTTCAATCAGCTTATGTTTGACCCCCAGATCGACAAGTTCACCTTCTCGGTTAAAGCCTTGGCCATACATGATTTGGGTATTCGCTTCTTTAAATGGTGCCGCTATTTTATTTTTAACCACTTTAATACGAGTTTCGTTACCAACAACCTCGTCACCCTCTTTTATGGCACCGGTACGGCGAATATCAAGACGAACCGAAGCATAGAATTTTAGTGCGTTACCACCGGTTGTGGTTTCTGGGTTACCAAACATCACACCAATTTTCATCCGAATTTGGTTGATGAAGATACACATACAATTAGACTGTTTGAGGTTACCTGTTAATTTACGCATTGCTTGAGAAAGCATACGCGCCTGAAGCCCCATGTGGCTATCCCCCATTTCACCTTCAATTTCAGCTTTTGGGGTTAATGCCGCCACAGAGTCGACAACGATAACATCCACGGCTCCTGAACGCGCTAGCGCATCACAGATTTCCAGCGCTTGTTCACCCGTATCAGGCTGGGATACCAAAAGTTCATCAATATTCACGCCCAATTTGCGTGCGTAGACAGGATCAAGTGCGTGTTCTGCATCAATAAAAGCACAGGTTTTACCTTCTCGCTGTGCAGAAGCAATCAATTCAAGGGTTAGTGTGGTTTTACCTGAAGATTCAGGGCCAAACACTTCCACAATTCGCCCCATTGGCAAACCACCCGCACCTAATGCGATATCGAGAGAAAGAGAACCGGTTGAAATGGTTTCAACATCCATGGCTCGGTTATCACCGAGGCGCATGATCGAGCCTTTACCGAATTGCTTTTCAATTTGACCAAGCGCGGCGGCCAATGCTTTTTGTTTATTCTCGTCCATTACTTTCTCCAGACTGTCACCTAAATGGTGAGCGGTGAATGCTTAGATAGTGTGTCGACAGATTCGTCAAGTTGCTACTCATTATACTGTTGATTCATACAGTGTCCAGAGCTGTGTAGAAAAATTTGTGTTTGACCTCAAGTTAACTGAGCGCAGGTAAATAATCCGCTATGGTTTGTAATGCATGAATCATCGCCTGTTGACGAACTTGCGCTCGATCGCCAGTAAAATGCCTTGTCTCAATTTTTTGCCAACCTTGTGTATCAGCCCAAGCAAAGCAAACCGTTCCAACCGGTTTCTCTTCACTACCACCATCCGGGCCAGCAATTCCACTGATCGCCACTCCCATTGTCGCACGTGAATGCGCCAGCGCCCCTTGTACCATTTCTTGTACCACCGGCTCAGAAACCGCACCAAATTTAGCCAATGTTTCGCTTTGCACACCAATCATCTCTTGTTTGGCCTGATTACTATAGGTAACAAAAGCACGATCAAACCAAGCCGAACTGCCCGGAATGTCGGTAATAGCAAAAGCAACCCCGCCGCCGGTACACGACTCGGCACTGGTTAACACCTGGTGACTTCGTAATAGCTGTTGGCCTAATTGCTGGCTTAATGAAAATAGCGTTGTCATGTTTCTCTCCATTGATACGGATTAGGTATATACCCTTAGCACAGTTCGAGTGATGAGAACATACCATGGGCACATAAGCGTACCCATGCAAGGCTGTAATATATAACATGAAGTTATATTTCAAACATTAGACTATCAGCATCTAAGAATGGCCAACGGATCACGTGTGGGGTACTTTGCTGCTCACCAAAAAAATAACCGACTTGTGGTGTTGCGAAGGTATGATCGCCGCGAGTCAACGGTTGTTCGCTTAATGCTCGGTGGGTTAATTTCGCTTCCCAGTGATCATTACTTTGCCATCCTAACGGTGCCAATTCAACACGCACTTCCGCGCCAACCGGGTTGATAGAAATAACCTCAAATGGTAACGATGCTTGGCTGTTAGGCTTGCGCGACAAAGTTAACTCATGGCTGCGGACATAAAGCTTGCCAGAGTGACAAATGGCTTGTTGTTTTGGTGGCAAGATAAATGCCTGACCATTAGCCCACTGTTCATGTTGCCACTCGGCTTGGAACACATTCACATTACCAAAAAAATCGAACACAAACCGACTGTTAGGTTGAGCATAAAGCTGTACGGGAGAGTCAATCTGCTCAATCCGTCCATCACTCATCACCACGACACGATCTGACAGTTCTAATGCTTCGTCTTGATCATGGGTGACAAAAACACTGGTAAAGCTCAATTCATCATGTAGGTTACGTAACCAGCGGCGTAACTCTTTACGTACCTTGGCATCTAATGCTCCAAAAGGCTCATCGAGTAGCAATACTTCAGGTTGGGTCGCTAACGCGCGTGCTAATGCAATACGTTGCTTTTGTCCTCCAGAAAGTTGCTCTGGATAACGCTCAGCGAGATGCCCTAACTGAACAATGTCTAATAACTGTTTTACGCGCTGAGCGATCACTGCAGCTGGCGGCCTTTTGCGTCGTTCCATCACTTGTAAACCAAAAGCGACATTATCTGCCACCGTCATATGGCGAAAGAGCGCATAATTTTGAAAGACAAATCCGACGCGACGCTCACGAACATGCACATTGGTCACGTTTCTATTACCAAAGTGAATCGTGCCGCTATCCGCTCCTTCTAAACCAGCAATGATCCGTAATAGCGTAGTTTTCCCTGATCCAGATGGCCCAAGCAGACCGACCATCTCTCCATCATCAATATGTAAAGAGAGCGGGGAAATGGCTTGAAATTGACCAAAGTTTTTGCAGATATTATCTAAACGTATACTCATACCGTCCCTTGCTCACTGTTGTTTTTTATCTGGTTATATTCTTGTCGCCATTCCACATAGGCTTTAAAGATAAGGGTTAATAAGGCGATAAAGGCTAATAATGAGGCACTCGCGAATGCAGCTTCCGATTGATAATCTTCATAAAGTAATTGCACGTGCAGTGGCAAGGTGTTGGTTTCGCCACGAATATTACCGGAAACGACCGCGACGGCACCAAATTCACCAATCGCTCGCGCATTGGTTAAAATCACCCCATAAATGAGTGCCCACTTGATATTAGGCAAAGTAACACGGCGAAACAGTTGCCACCACGATGCGCCCAAAATGACTGCCGCCTCTTCATCAGATCGTCCTTGTTGCTGCATTAATGGAATTAATTCACGCGCGACAAAAGGACAAGTCACAAAAATGGTCACCAACACAATCCCCGGCCAAGCGAACATGACTTGTAAATCACGTTCAAACAACCATGCTCCTAACCAACCGCTGCTGCCATACAACAGTAGATACAACAGCCCAGCCACAACAGGGGAAACCGCAAAAGGAATATCAATTAACGTCACTAGTATTTTTCGGCCGTGAAATTCAAAGCGTGTTACCGCCCAAGCCAGCAACACACCAAATACTAAATTAACCGGTACCGTCAGTAGTGCGACCATCAAGGTTAAACCAATCGCATGACGTGTATCCGCGGCAAGTAAACTCTTTAAGTAATTGGATAAACCACTAGCAAAGGCTTGCTGAAAAATGCTGACCAAAGGAATAATCAATAATAAGGTCACCCAAAATAGCGCCAATGTAATCAAACTCCATTTAACCCAAGGGCTTTCACCGACACGTCGGGGTTGATGTCCACTCATCTTTTTTATTCCTTAACGTCCATGAATACGACGCAGATAAGCGCCTTGCCATACATTGATAGCAAACAACAATAATAAAGAAGTGATCAACACTACTGACGCAATCGCACTGGCCGCAGGGAAATCAAACTCTTGCAAACGCACAAAAATCATTAATGAGGTAATTTCACTCACATAAGGCATATTGCCTGCAATAAAAATGACTGCGCCAAACTCCCCCAAACTACGTGTAAACGATAAAGCAACGCCGACCAAAAGCGCAGGGCGAATCGACGGCATAATCACTTTCCAAAAAACCGTGCTATCTGAAGCCCCCAGAGTCATCCCTGCCTCTTCTTCTTGTTTAGATATGTCTTCTAATACGGGTTGAACCGTGCGAACGACAAACGGAATACTGGTAAATGTCATTGCCAACACAATACCAAGCGGGGTATAAGCGATTTTAATTCCCAATGATTCCAGAATACTTCCCACCCAACCGTTTGATGAATAGAGTGTTGCTAAGGTAATCCCAGCAACGGCCGTCGGCAACGCAAAAGGTAAATCGACCAAAGCATCAAGAATTCGCTTACCATAAAAATCATAACGAACCAGTACCCAAGCTAACAGCAGACCAAGTAGCCCATTAAAGATCGAAGCCATGAGCGCCGCTCCAATCGTCACTTTATAACTGGCCACCACACGAGGGTCTGTAATCACTTGCCAATAGTCACTCCATGACATTTGACTGGTTTGCATAATCAAGCCACTGGCCGGAAGCAGTAATATCAAACTGATAAAAAATAGTGATGTACCGAGGCTGATCCCAAAACCTGGCAGCACTCTTTGATGTCGTGGCCGAAGGGTAGCGGCAGTAAGAGTATGACTCATAAGCCCTCTTAAACTCTATTAAGCAAAAAGAGCCACTCGACTGGCAAGTGGCAAGATCGATTAACGACGTTGCAATTGGTCTAGCTTTGCTCCATTCGCAAAATGCATTTTCATCGCGTTATCCCAACCGCCTGCGATACTTTCAACCGTCAGCAATTCCACCTCTGGAAAGTGATCGGCAAATTCGCTTTTGACCGTTTCATTGTGCACCCGATAGTTAAATCCGGCTAACAAACGCTGGGCCTCTTCACTATAGAGATATGACAAATATTCTGTTGCTACGGCATGGGTTCCTTTGCGTTGAGTCGTCTTTTCCACCACCGCGACAGGAAACTCGGCTAAGATCGAAGTTTTGGGAACCACCACTTGATAATCATCGACGCCATATTGCTGACGAATATTATTCACTTCCGATTCAAAAGTGATTAAAACATCACCGATACCACGTTCAACAAATGAGGTTGTCGCGCCGCGGCCACCGGTATCAAACACGGCTACGTTAGCTAAAAATTGTTTAAGGAATTTATCTTGTGCTGCCTGAGCATCTCGGCCAAAGGTTTTTTGTGCATAGCCTAAAGCGGCGAGATAGGTATAGCGCGCATTGCCTGATGTCTTGGGATTAGGAAAAACAGAAGCAACGTCTTCTCGTGCAAGATCGTTCCAATCTTGAATATTCTTTGGGTTACCTTTACGAACTAAAAAAGCGGTGGTGGAATAATAGGGTGAGCTGGCATTGGGCAGTTTTTCCTGCCAATTTGCCGCGATCAACTTACCGCGATCATGTAAGATCTGCACATCCGTAACCTGATTAAAAGTCACCACATCAGCCGCTAGACCTTGTAAGATAGAACGAGCTTGAGCAGAAGAGCCGCCATGCGACTGTTTAACGTCTACCGTTTGACCTGTTTTGTCTTTCCAATGTTGAATAAACAATGGGTTATAAGCGGAAAACAGCTCACGAGCAATATCGTATGACGAATTGAGAATGGTTTGATCGGCAGCAGATACATTCAATGACCCTAGCATTAATAGACCAGCTAGCGCTGATTTAATCAATTTCATATTTTCCTACTCCATAATTACGATGGCCAGCATGGCTTTCTTAATCAGTAGAGTATGAGGAAATTGAATTATAAAAAAGCATCCTAATAGAACTTTTTGGAATAAAATCTAGCAATAAATTGTATGCCCCTTTGAGTAACATACTTGTAATATAGAAAGCGAGTTGTTGATTTGATCATCATAACGGATCCATCCACTATTTATATTAAGGATAAGCACGTGGCTGACTTTCCCACTATTGAAGCCTATGTTGGACAAACCCCTCTGGTGCGTTTACAGCGGCTGACCGCACACACCTCCAGCACAGTCTTAGTCAAACTCGAAGGCAATAACCCGGCAGGTTCAGTTAAAGATCGCCCTGCCCTCAATATGATTGTGCAAGCAGAGCTGCGCGGCGAGATTCAGCCCGGAGATACCCTTATTGAAGCCACCAGTGGCAATACGGGCATTGCTTTAGCAATGGCGGCCGCGATTAAAGGCTACAAAATGATTTTAATCATGCCAGACAATGCAACCCAAGAGCGCAAAGATGCGATGCAAGCGTATGGCTGTGAACTGATTCTTGTCAGTAAAGCGCAGGGAATGGAAGGTGCTCGAGACTTAGCTCTCCAAATGCAAAGTGAAGGAAAAGGCAAGGTATTAGATCAATTTAATAATCCCGATAATCCGGATGCGCATTTTCGTTCTACAGGGCCGGAGATCTGGCAACAAAGCCAAGGAAAAATCACTCACTTTGTTTCAAGCATGGGGACAACGGGCACCATTATGGGCACCTCACGCTACTTAAAATCACAAAACCCTGACATGACCATTGTTGGACTACAGCCGGCTGAAGGAAGCGCGATTCCCGGAATTCGGCGCTGGCCCCAAGCATACCTCCCCGGTATTTTTGAACAGTCCCGAGTAGATGTCATCTTAGATATTACCGAACAAGATGCAATCAATACCGCACGCGCCTTAGCCATACAAGAAGGTATTTGTGCAGGCGTAAGCTCTGGAGGTGCAGTTTTTGCTGCTCTACAAGTTGCTAAAGCCAATCCCGGCTCTGTTGTGGTTGCGATAATCTGCGATCGCGGGGATCGTTACCTCTCTTCTGGGCTTTTTTCTTAAGCACTTGATCACCGAAGGAGTGGTACCCTTTTACCACTCCGATTTTCCGATGCATCGCTTGATTGCTCAGCAATAGCGAAATTTGTTATTCTCTTTAACTATTTTCAGGTTCTGATCAAAGATGGCCGCATGATCAGAAAGTGCCGTAGTACAGTGACTTTCTATCCCACTGAAAGCGCTTTGACTGTCAGCAACACGACTTGGCCACCGAGTGATAAATAACATGAGTATATCCAAGGCTTCTTCAGTAGAGTTAGAGCAACAACATACCCCGATGATGCGACAATATCTGAAGCTAAAAGCTGAAAATCCTGACATCCTATTGTTTTATCGTATGGGGGATTTTTATGAATTATTTTACGATGACGCCAAACGAGCTTCACAACTGTTGGATATTTCGCTCACCAAGCGTGGCGCTTCAGCTGGGGAACCCATTCCTATGGCCGGTGTTCCCTACCACGCTGTTGAGGGGTACCTAGCCAAGCTGGTTCAGCTTGGTGAGTCGGTCGCTATCTGCGAGCAGATTGGCGATCCGGCCACCAGTAAAGGCCCGGTCGAAAGAAAAGTCGTGCGTATTGTTACCCCGGGTACCATTACCGATGAAGCCTTACTTTCAGAACGAAGTGATAACCTGATTGCTGCGATTTATCATCAAGAGGGTAAATTTGGTTACGCTACACTTGATATTACCTCTGGGCGCTTTCAACTCTGCGAACCGGACTCTCTAGAATCAATGGCTGCAGAGCTACAACGCACCTCGCCGAGAGAATTGCTGTTTCCAGAAGATTTCTCCGCCGTTCAATTGATGGCCAACCGTAAAGGTAACCGTCGCCGTCCGATATGGGAATTTGAACTCGACACCGCAAAGCAGCAACTTAATCAACAATTTGGTACCCGAGACTTAGTCGGATTTGGCGTCGAACAAGCAAAATTAGGGCTTTGTGCTGCGGGATGCCTAATTCAATACGTCAAAGATACCCAGCGTACCGCACTCCCCCACATTCGGGCACTCACTTTCGATAGTCAAGATCAGTCGGTTATTCTTGATGCCGCCACTCGCCGTAATTTAGAACTGACACAAAATTTATCGGGCAGCACTGACAACACACTGGCAGACGTTTTAGACCATTGCGCAACGCCAATGGGCAGCCGAATGCTCAAGCGCTGGATTCATCAACCCATGCGCAGCATCGACCGTTTAAATCAACGATTAGATACGATTGGCGAACTTAAACAGCAGGCCCTGTTTGCGGATTTACAGCCTATACTCAAGCAGATTGGTGATATTGAACGGATTTTAGCTCGCCTCGCCTTACGTTCTGCTCGACCACGCGATCTCGCTCGACTGCGTCATGCACTGCAACAGTTACCTGAACTCAATGAATGCTTAGCCTCTGTGACGCTGCCTTACTTACAGCAACTACGGCAAGATGTGCAACCGATGGACGAATTATGTCAATTACTTGAGCGAGCCATCAAAGATAACCCTCCAGTAGTGATCCGTGATGGCGGTGTACTGGCTGACGGATATAACGCAGAATTAGATGAATGGCGCAACTTAGCAGCAGGTGCTACTGAATATCTAGCCCAATTAGAAGCCGAAGAGCGTGAACGGCATGGCATTGATACCTTAAAAGTGGGTTATAACAACGTGCATGGCTTTTATATTCAAGTCAGCCGTGGCCAAAGCCACCTTGTGCCGCCCCATTATGTGCGTCGTCAAACATTAAAAAATGCCGAGCGTTACATTATTCCTGAGCTAAAAGAGCATGAAGACAAAGTTTTAAACTCGAAATCAAAAGCATTGGCGTTAGAAAAACAGCTATGGGATGAATTATTTGATCAGCTACTGCCCGATTTAGAACATATGCAAAACTTAGCCTCTGCTCTCTCTCAATTAGATGTGTTACAAAATTTAGCCGAAAGAGCAGAAAGTTTAGATTACTGCCGTCCGACTTTAAGCGAAAATGTAGGGTTACATATTCAAGCAGGACGCCATCCGGTTGTAGAACAAGTGATGGATGCTCCTTTTATTGCCAACCCCGTAGAGCTACACCCACAGCGGAAAATGTTAATCATAACAGGGCCGAATATGGGGGGAAAATCAACCTATATGCGTCAAACTGCTTTGATTGCACTGATGGCTCACATCGGAAGTTATGTGCCAGCGGCATCAGCCAAAATCGGAATACTTGATCGTATTTTTACGCGTATTGGTGCATCGGATGATCTCGCTTCGGGTCGATCAACCTTTATGGTTGAAATGACAGAAACAGCCAATATCTTACACAATGCCACCCATCGTAGTTTAGTGTTAATGGATGAAATTGGCCGAGGCACCAGTACCTATGATGGCCTATCACTGGCTTGGGCCAGCGCAGAATGGCTAGCAAAAAAGATCGGTGCGCTAACCTTATTTGCCACCCATTATTTTGAGTTGACGGAATTACCCAACCAGTTACCTCACTTAGCCAACGTCCATTTAGATGCCATTGAGCACGGCGATAGCATTGCATTTATGCATGCTGTGCAAGAAGGTGCCGCGAGTAAATCCTATGGTTTAGCTGTTGCTGGTTTGGCTGGCGTCCCTAAAGCGGTGATCACACAAGCTAGAGCGAAACTTAGCCAGTTAGAACAACTTAGCTTATCACCAGAGAAAAAAAGCGCCCATGTTGATATTGCCAATCAACTGAGTTTAATTCCAGAACCGAGTGAAGTAGAGCAAGCTTTAGCTGGTATTGATCCTGACGATCTAACGCCTCGCCAAGCATTAGAAGCGTTATATCGATTAAAGAAAATGCTGTAATAACATGGTTCAACCAATACAGGCACTCATATAAGTGCCTGTATTACGGTTAGGGGCGAATCGGTTTAGCTGTCATTTTCAACACTAAACAACGCCTCCATATTCAACCCTTGCTTGAGTAAAATTTCTCGTAACCGGCGTAATCCTTCAACTTGAATTTGTCTTACTCGTTCACGAGTTAAACTAATTTCCCTTCCCACTTCTTCAAGGGTTGATGGTTCATAGCCTAATAGACCAAAGCGACGAGCCAATACCTCTTTCTGTTTTGGATTCAGCTCATCCAACCAATTCATCAATGAGTCTCGAATATTATCATCTTGAGTTGAAAATTCAGGATCTGAATGGTTAGAGTCAGGAATAATATCCAGCAATGCTTTATCGCCATCGCCACCAATTGGTGTGTCCACCGAGTTAATTCTTTCATTTAAACGCAGCATTTTATTAACATCATCAACAGATTTGTCCAGTTCTGCTGCAATATCTTCTGCGGTGGGCTCATGATCCAAGCGCTGAGAGAGTTCACGCGCGGTACGTAAATAAATATTGAGTTCTTTAACCACATGAATCGGTAAACGTATCGTACGAGTTTGATTCATCAGTGCTCGTTCAATCGTTTGTCGAATCCACCAAGTGGCGTAGGTTGAAAAACGAAAACCGCGTTCAGGATCAAACTTCTCTACCGCACGAATCAGACCTAAGTTGCCCTCTTCGATTAAATCCAATAAAGCGAGCCCTCGATTACTATAACGGCGAGAAATTTTCACGACTAAACGAAGGTTACTTTCAATCATACGTTGACGTGCTGCATCGTCGCCTCGTAATGCTCTTCGAGCATAAAGCACTTCTTCTTCTGCAGTCAGTAATGGTGAGAAGCCAATTTCACTAAGGTACATTTGTGTCGCATCTAAGCTTTTACTTGATGCGTCATATTCTTCTCGGAGGTTAGTGTTGGAGGGTGATTGCTCAATGGTAGAGTCTGACTCTAGGGTATTGAGAACCTCTGGGCCAAAATCAAAATCTTCGACTTTAGTTACTGCTGTATTGCTGATACTCATAACGCCTCCCCTGGCGAGCTAGCAAGACATTAAAACGTCAAATGTCGCGATATACTCTTCATCAATTTATGGTAAGTAACGTTGTGGATTCACCGGTTTGCCTTGATAACGAATTTCAAAGTGTAGACGGACGCTGTTGGTTCCTGAACTGCCCATCGTTGCTATTTTTTGTCCAGCTTTAATACTTTGCCCTTCTTTTACCAGCAATTGATCATTATGAGCATAAGCACTTAAGTAATGATCATTGTGCTTGATAATAATCAAGTTTCCATAACCTCGTAGCGCATTGCCTGAATACACAACGGTTCCGGCTGCAGTAGAAATAATCGATTGACCGCGTTGACCCGCAATATCTATCCCTTTATTTCCTTGATCTCCTGCCGAAAAGTTTTTGATAACCCTCCCTTTTGTTGGCCACAACCACTTAGCGATTTTATCATTAGATTGTTTCGGTTTAGTGACAACCTTATTATTAACATTTATTTTACTTTCACCACCAACATACCCTTTTGTTTTTCCCTGATCAATAGATTTTGGTGAAGTTTTGCTCACTGAAGAGGCTGTTTTTTTATGATTTTGAGAAGTTGAAACAGGATTCGTGGTTTTGCTCACACTGGGAATAGGAGGAGGAACCACCACCGTTTTTTTGACATTAGAGGCTGCAGAGGCCGTGGATACAATAGCCCCGGCACCTGTACCACCGTATGCTGGCGGCGTATAAGCTGGCTGCCAAAGACGTATTTTTTGCCCCGGATGGATGGTATAAGGGGGCTGTAATTGATTGTAACGAATTATATCATTCACATCTTTGTCGGTAATATAAGAAATAAAGTAGAGTGTATCCCCCTTCTTTACTTGGTAATAACTTCCTCGATAACTTCCTCTAGGAATTGAATGATAGTCTTTATTCAGTCCAGACACGGGAGCAGGAGTCAGCGAGGTGCAGCCGAACATCAAGCTACACAGAGCAATGACCCAACCGAACCTGAACTGGCTCCACATTACGCCAATTCACCGGCAATTAAAGGAACAAAACGTACCATTTCGACCACCTGACTCACCCAAGTATCTCCTTGCCGAACAATTTTTAGTAGTTGTTGTTCATCATTGCCAACAGGGATCACTAAACGTCCACCATCATTGAGTTGCTCAAGTAGCGCTTGTGGAATTTCTTGCGCCGCGGCAGTCACAATAATGGCATCAAAGGGCGCTTTGGCTGGCCAACCTTGCCATCCATCACTATGCTTAGTAGAAACATTATAAATATCCAGTTGCTTCAAACGCCGCTTCGCTTCCCACTGCAAGCTTTTAATCCGCTCAATGGAAAAAACATGCTCAACAAGTTGTGCCAACACTGCCGTTTGATACCCTGATCCCGTCCCGACTTCTAACACACGGCTAGAGGGCGTTAGTGCTAACATTTGGGTCATTTTTGCCACAATATAAGGCTGAGAAATCGTTTGCCCTAAGCCAATAGGTAATGCGTTATTATCATACGCTTGATGCATCATTGCCTGAGAAACAAAGCGTTCGCGAGGCAATGTATGTATCGCCGATAAGACGTGATGATCATCAATGCCCTGATGGATTAAAAATTCAACCAATTTATCCGCTTTCGGGTTTGCCATTGATTTATTCCTTCACCCATTCTGCCATCGCGGTAAGAGACTCATGCGCGGTTAGGTCAACCAAAATAGGCGTGACGGAGACAAATTTATGTTCCACGGCATGAAAATCAGTTCCTTGACCTGCATCTTGCTCTCGCCCCGGAGGCCCAAGCCAATAAATGTCGTGACCACGAGGATCTTTTTGTTTAACCATGTTCTCAGCGTGGTGGCGAGCACCAAGACGAGTGACTTTGATTCCCTGAACTTGTTCAAAGGGCAGATCGGGAATATTCACATTAATCAATCGATTGGTCGGAATGGGAGAGGCTAAATGCTGTAAAACTAATTGACGAGCGATTTTCCCCGCCGTCGCAAAATGCCGTTGGCCCACTAATGAAAAAGCGATCGATTGAACCCCCAAAAAATGCCCCTCCATTGCGGCTGCCACTGTACCGGAATACAATACATCATCGCCAAGATTTGCTCCGTGATTGATACCACTAAGTACCAAATCTGGTAAATCTTCTTTCAACAACTCGTTGAGTGCAAAATGGACGCAATCAGTCGGAGTGCCTTGCACCGAATAAGTATTCGCTGCAATATTCGTCACCCTTAGGGGCTGCTCTAAAGTTAATGAGTTTGATGCGCCAGAGCGATTACGATCAGGAGCGACAATCACAATATCGGCTAAATCGGCTAAGGCACAAGCAAGAGCATCGATCCCTTCAGCATACACACCATCATCATTACTTAATAATATTTTTAGTTTTTCTCTACTCATAGACGCGCTCAACTGGGATTTCTTCAACTAACTCTCGAATGACCGAAGTAGCAAAACTACCGGCATCTAAGGTAAATTTAAGTGTAATGGTATTGTTCTCAGCTTCCCAACGGAAATGTTGAGGCAGCAGTGTAATCGCACGTCGCTCATGACGCATACGATTCGCTCGAATCAAAGCCATCAATTCAGGCTCCGCATCCAACACTTGCTGCTCAATCCGTCGTGCTTGTTTTTCGGTGGGTAAAGCATTATCGCCCGCCAATGCAGCTGAAATTTGTACATGGTTCTGAGCGAGTTGGTGATTAAATTCCGCCAATTGCTCAGAACTGACTAAGGTCGTTTGCCCCGCTTTTAAGGCAATGTCGCCTTCAATAAAGTGTTCAAAACACTCCGCATTAATACGTTGAGAAACAATATGATTAAAAATCCATGAACGAGCAGCCGAGAGATATAAACTGCGTTGATTTTGGTTACGTGACCGCACATTATCCCGTCCCCAGCGGCGCGCTTCGGTGACGTTATGCCCCTCTCGTCCAAAGCGCTGCGAACCAAAATAATTAGGCACACCGTGCTTCGCCATAGCAGGCAAGCGTTGCAGTACATCATCAAGGTCAGTAACGTCCGTCAATAACAACTCAAAGTGATTACCTCGCAAATCGCCTGGACGTAATTTTTTATGATGACGCGTCATCGCTAATACTTCGATACTAGGGTATTGTGCTTCAAACGTCGCTAAGTTAGGAAAGCCTCCACCCGGCAGATACACACTCAACCATTGCTCGGTGACGGCATGACGATCTTTTAAGCCTGCCCAACCAACATCTTTGGATTTTACACCACATGCTTTCGCCAGTTCATTAGCGACAAAACTGGTATTTTCACCCGTCTTACGAATATAGACCATGACGTGTTCGCCTTGCCCTGAAAACTCATAGCCTAGGTCTTCAACCACTTTAAAGTGCTCGGGGGCAGCTTTAATTTTTGCTTTTGCGATAGGCTGACCATATAAATAGGCCAACGAAGAGAGAAGATCGCTCATTTAACTTATCCTGTCATTTAGGCGTAGGCCCAGTATGAATATTTATTCTGCTTTAACTAATAAGACAACCGCTTCACAAGCAATACCTTCTTTACGCCCAGTAAACCCCAAACGCTCAGTGGTCGTAGCTTTGACATTTATATTACCAAGCGCTGTTTGTAAATCTTCACTAATGGTACGACACATCGCATTGATGTGCGGAGCCATTTTGGGGGCTTGAGCTAAAATGGTAATATCCGCATTCCCTAATCGATAACCTTGCTGCTTCACTCTCTGATACACATCTCTTAATAAAGCTCGGCTATCCGCCCCTTTCCAGCGCTCATCGGTATCAGGAAAGTGTTGACCGATATCTCCTGCAGCAATAGCGCCCAGCAAGGCATCACACAAAGCATGCAGCGCAACATCACCATCTGAGTGAGCAATAAGTCCTTGCTCATAAGGAATGGCAACACCACCAATCATTATTGGGCCATTCCCGCCAAATTTATGCACGTCAAACCCATGACCTATACGTATCATCTTGTTTCCTTATTTCGATTTAAATAGAACTCGGCGAGCGCGAGATCTTCTGGCTGGGTAATTTTGATGTTATCGGCACGCCCACAAACCAAAGCGGGCTTTAACCCCACCCACTCTAATGCAGACGCTTCATCGGTTACGGTAGCTTGCTCTGCTAAAGCTTTTTCTAATGCGGTCAGTAGTCGTTCGACCGGAAACATTTGCGGTGTTAACGCATGCCAGAGCGCCTCACGTTCAACCGTATGAACAATACGATTTCCCGCGTCTCCTCGCTTCATCGTGTCACGTACCGGAGAGGCTAAAATAGCACCGACAGAATGCTCCGTTGCACCAGCAATTAGCCGAGTTATATCACTTTGAGTAATGCAAGGACGAGCGGCATCATGCACCATTACCCAATGGCTCAACTTTGCTTGACTCACCAAACGCAGCGCATTGAGCACTGAATCGGCTCTCTCTTTGCCACCATGAACACATATCACCTTTGGATGATGCGCAAGCGGAAGTGAGTCAAAATAAGGGTCGTCAGCACTGATCGCAATCACAACTTTATCGACCTTTGGGTGAGCAAATAGAGCCGCAACAGTGTGCTCAAGCACGGTTTGCTCTCCTAGCCGGAGGTATTGTTTCGGGCAAGCTGCCTGCATACGCTTACCAACGCCTGCAGCCGGGACAATCGCGGTGATCAATGGCATCATGGGCGAGCCTCCTCACCAACAACTCGGAAAAAGGTTTCGCCCTCTTTGACCATCCCCAGCTCGTGCCTCGCTCGCTCTTCAATGGCATCTAACCCTTGGCGTAAATCATCAATTTCAGCAAACATTTCTTGATTTCTCAGTTGTAAATTGTGATTTACTTGCTCCTGCACGGCAATTTCACTCGCCACTAACCGATAGTCGACAATACCGTTTTTTCCCCACCACAAATGGTATTGGAGCCACCCAAATAACAATAATAACGTTATTGCAAATACTCGCATCACATCCACACTTATGACCCATGACTGCGCCATGTTCGACAACACAGTCGCGATTGTTCGACTAGCAAAAGCTCACTTATACCATAAGCCAAAAACTCAGGCGAGTGAGCGATCCCTATCGCTCGCAGTGGTAACCCCATTTACTGACTCAGTAAGAAGAGAAACAAGCCGCCGCCTAAAATAAGTCGGTAAATAACAAAAGGAGTCATTCCCATGCGTGAAATCAGCTTTAAGAAAAAGAAAATACACAGATAAGCACTCACAAAAGAAGTGATTATTCCTGTGAGTAAAAAATTCACCGCAACAGGCTCACTACTCGAGATTAATTGCACCCCTAAATAACCACCAGCAAGTGTAATGATTGGAATCGACATCAAAAAAGAAAAACGAGCCGCCGCTTCACGAGTAAAACCTAGATAAAGTGCCGCGGTCATGGTCGCTCCCGAGCGGGAGGTGCCAGGAATAATGGCAAAAGCTTGGGCCACCCCAACAAACAGAGCTTGTTTCCAGCCGGCTTGATATTCATCACTGACTAAACGAGCACGCTTATCAACATACCACAGCAGTAAACCAAAAATAATCGTGGTACTGGCAATCACCCATGCGCTGCGCAGATAAAACTCCACGATATCTTTCATAAGCAAACCAAAAACACAGGCCGGAATGGTTGCTAAAATAATTAACCATGCCAATTTTGCCTCTTTACCACGCTCCCCCTTAAAAATAGAGGCAAAAAAAGCATGAAGCAGTGTCACCACTTCATGGCGAAAATAAATCACCACAGCCGCTAAAGTCCCCACATGGACGGCCACATCAAAGGCTAACCCCTGATCAGCCCAACCGAGGATAGCAGACGGTAAAATTAAATGAGCAGAACTGGAAATGGGTAAAAATTCGGTCAAACCTTGGATAAGAGCCAACATAAACGCTTCAAAATAATTCATTTTATTCTCTATTCATTATCAATCGAAAACCACAAAGGAACGGGGGTAAGACAAGTAAGATTGGCCGCCTTAAGCCATATTTGCTCAACGGTTTGCTCATCTCCGGGAATGGATAACTGTGGGCACAGTTCATATAAAGGTTGAATCACAAAAGGATAATAATAAATATCCGGCCGTGGAATCTTCGGCGATTGATCAGAAATGGCGTCACCATACAAAATTAAGTCCAAATCTAACGTTCGATCTTGAAATTTCTGTGCATCGAGAGCCCGACCATAGCCATGCTCAATTGCCCGTAATTTTTCAACCAACGTGGTTAAAGGCAAGGCCGTTTGTAACTCAACCACAAGGTTATAAAAAGGATGGCTATCAAACCCTAGCGATTCGCACTGATAAATCGTCGACAAACGCAACCTTTCTCCGAGTTGAGTTAATGCACGACAAGCCGCTTCAATATGCTTACGCCGCTCAATATTGGATCCGATACCAATATAGCAGGTGATCATCTTTGTCCTCGTTCAATGACAACACCGACACCTTTGGCTTGAGGAACAGCACCTGGCTTGGTTAATCGGATACGAACCCAAGGCACAGCAAACCGTTGCATGATAAGTTCAGCAACCTCTTCAGCCACGCGTTCAACCAATAAAAAACGGCCTTGCTCTATATGTTCAATCACCGCTTGACTCACCTGTGCATAATCCAATGCATCTGCCACATCATCACTGTTTCCAGCGCTGCGATTATCGTGCGCCATTTCCAGATCAAGCACTAACTTTTGTTTAATGGTTTGCTCCCAATCATAGACACCAATCGTGGTGATCACCGTTAACTGCTCGATAAAGACTTTATCCATCATTGTATTACATCCTTTTTACAGGTCGGATACCCAAATTGAGTAAAAAAACGTACTATTGTGATTAATCGAGATATCATATACCTAAACCACCTCTTGATGCGAAATTCCCATCGAATTTTTTATTTTTGAGCTTGGTTAACAAGGACTTGTAAACCTCGGTGAGCAAAATCAGCCTGTGAGGATTCTATGACGCCATTTGCACTGACGATGATCATTTGCGCCTATTTACTGGGTTCCATATCCAGTGCGGTGCTGATTTGTCGTGTACTACGCTTACCAGACCCTCGCGCAGTCGGCTCACATAACCCTGGCGCGACCAACGTCTTGCGATTCGGTGGCAAACACGCTGCGATAGCCGTTTTACTTTGCGATATGTTAAAGGGAACACTGCCTGTTTGGGGCGGATATTATTTAAATATCTCCCCATTGATGCTCGGATTAGTCGGTATTGCCGCTTGCCTTGGCCATATGTACCCACTTTTTTTTCATTTTAAAGGCGGAAAAGGGGTGGCCACCGCATTAGGTGCCATAGCGCCGATTGGATTAGATTTAACAGGAATGGTGATGGTGACATGGCTAGCGGTTATCATTCTTTTTCGTTACTCATCACTCGCAGCTCTGGTAACGGTTCTGCTCACTCCGTTTTATACTTGGATGGTCAAACCGCAATATACTTTGCCCGTCGCCATGCTCTGCTGCTTAATTGTTTTGCGTCATCAGGAAAACATAAAACGTCTTTTTGCTGGCACTGAACCCAAAGTGGGGGAAGAAAGACACTCAAGCGGCGAACCTTGAGTACCAACACCACTCGCTCGCCAAAACCTGTTCGCCTAAAGCAAACGGCTGGGTGAAGCCCCCCCATCTCACTCAAAACGAAAAAAATCACGGCTACCCAAAGGTAGCCGTAGTCGTATCATATATCAGCATTATCAGATAATTGCAGTCAGTTGATCTATCGGCCAGCGAGGCTTCGCCTCAATACTAAGCTCGGTCACATCACCATTTTTCAAACGCTGCATTCCAGCATACGCGATCATTGCACCATTATCGGTACAAAATTCGGTTCGAGGGTAATAAACCTCTCCGCCGATTTTTTCCGCTAATTTTGCCAACGCTGCACGCAATTGTTGATTCGCACTCACACCTCCGGCTATCACAATTCGTTTCATTCCGGTTTGTTCTAATGCACGCTTGCACTTAATCACCAACGTGTCACAAACCGCTTCTTGAAAAGCATAGGCAATATCGGCCCGCGTTTGTTCATCATCTCCATTAGCTGCAATGGTATTGGCCGTGAACGTTTTTAGCCCAGAAAAACTCATATCTAACCCTGGGCGATCCGTCATGGGGCGAGGAAACTTAAAGCGTCCAGGCGTACCCTTTTCCGCTAAACGCGCTAATAATGGGCCACCGGGGTAATCAAGCCCCATCAGCTTAGCGGTTTTATCAAACGCCTCGCCCGCCGCATCATCAATTGACTCGCCCAAAATGGTATAATCACCAATACCTTTCACTTCCACCATCATCGAGTGGCCACCAGAAACCAGTACCGCAACAAAAGGAAACGGAGGGGGGTTATCTTCGAGCATTGGAGCCAGTAAATGCCCTTCCATATGATGAACCGCTACCGCAGGCACATTCCAAGCATAAGCTAAGCTACGACCAATGGTTGCCCCCACCAACAAGGCTCCGACCAAACCGGGCCCTGCCGTATAAGCGATCCCGTCAATATCATCGGCAGTAACTTTTGCTTCTGCCATTGCCGCTTTAATCAAAGGAATGGTTTTTTTAACGTGGTCACGCGAGGCGAGTTCTGGCACCACGCCACCATAATCGGCATGCAGTTTGACTTGGCTATAAAGCTTATGTGCCAACAAGCCTTGTTGGTCATCATAAATCGCAATTCCTGTTTCATCACAAGACGTTTCAATTCCAATAATGCGCATAGTATTCTCAGCACGCTGCCTGCTATCAATCAAAATTGCGCTCATGTTACCTCGCCTTTGCATCACAAACAAATTTTGCGCAGACAGTAAACAACAAAGTACTTTACAAAGGGGGAGCGATCGGATTAAAATTCGGCACCATTTTTGATCAAGCTGGTTCTCGCCCTAGTTAACAAACTTTCTTGTTACTTTGGTCACAAAATGCCAGCGTTAACGAATTAACCCCTGAGGTGAAAGGCATATGCCAATAGTTAAAGTACGTGAAAACGAACCGTTCGACGTAGCTCTACGTCGTTTTAAGCGCTCTTGCGAAAAAGCAGGTATCCTTTCTGAAGTGCGTCGTCGTGAGCACTACGAAAAACCAACTACTGTTCGCAAACGTGCTAAAGCAGCAGCTCAAAAGCGTCACGCTAAAAAGCTTGCTCGCGAAAACGCTCGTCGCGTTCGCCTGTACTAATAGCTGAATCCAGAAAAGGAATTAGTTATGGCTCTGATTGACACTCTCAAAGAAGAGCAAAAATTAGCGATGAAAGCCAAGGACAAAGCGCGCCTTGGCACTATTCGTTTAGCCCTCTCGGCCATTAAGCAACGAGAAGTTGACGAACAGATTACTCTGAACGACGACGATATTATTGCTGTGCTCACTAAGATGGTTAAACAACGTCGCGACTCTGTTGCGCAGTATGAAGCAGCGAATCGTCAAGATCTCGCTGATGTGGAAAAAGCTGAAATCACGGTCCTTGAGGAATTTATGCCTCAACCTTTGACTGATGAAGAAATCATGGCATTCATTGAAAATGCCATGACTGAATCACAAGCCTCGGGTATGCAAGACATGGGTAAAGTGATGGCTATCCTAAAACCACAAATTCAAGGGCGTGCAGATATGGGTAAAGTGAGCGGTTTGGTTCGCGCTAAACTCGCTTAATCCCACACCCTATCGCATCAAGCCGTGCTATCTTTTGGTCAGCACGGCTTGTTCGTATCTACACTTTTTGTTTTTTATCTCTTTTTTTAGGTTGTATGGCAGGACAAATCCCCCGTAGTTTCATTGATGATCTGCTTGCTCGACTCGATATCGTCGACATCATTGACGCACGCGTAAAACTTAAAAAAAAGGGTAAAAATTACAGCGCTTGTTGTCCATTTCATAATGAGAAAACCCCCTCGTTTAGTGTGAGCCAAGAAAAGCAGTTTTATCACTGTTTTGGTTGTGGCGTACACGGTAATGCGATCGACTTCCTCATGGAATATGAACGGCTTGAATTTCCAGAAGCGATTGAAGAGCTTGCTTCATCACTTGGGTTAGAGGTTCCCCGAGAAGAACGTCCCGGCGGCCCTTTTAATAAACAAGCCCCTCGCACGAATAGTGAAGAAAAACGCACTCTCTATGATCTCATGGGCAGCATTGCGCAGTTCTATCGCCAACAATTAAAAGCGCCAACCAGTCGTCAAGCGATTGAATATTTAAAAAATCGAGGCTTATCCGGCGAGATCGTCCAAAAATTTGGCATTGGTTATGTGGCCGATGAATGGGATCTGATCCGTAAAAATTTTGGTCAAAGCCGCCAAAATCAGGAGATGCTCGTGACTGGCGGTATGCTGATCGAAAACGACAAAGGCAACCGCTATGATCGCTTTCGTGGCCGAATCATGTTCCCCATACGAGATCGCCGTGGGCGCGTAATCGGCTTTGGTGGCCGAGTCATTGGTGATGGCACGCCAAAATATCTCAACTCACCAGAAACACCCATTTTCCATAAAGGAAAAGAACTTTACGGGTTATACGAAGTTTTAGAAGCTTACAGAGAACCAGAACAGATTTTGGTTGTTGAAGGTTATATGGATGTGGTTGCGCTGGCTCAATATGGGGTGGATTACTCGGTCGCATCACTCGGTACATCAACAACTGGCGATCATCTCCAACTGTTATTTCGACAAACCAATACCGTTGTCTGCTGTTACGATGGAGATAGAGCGGGAAGAGAAGCGGCATGGCGAGCTTTAGAAAATGCGCTTGGTTATCTAAAAACAGGAAATATTCTTAAATTTCTTTTTTTACCTGACGGCGAAGATCCGGATAGCTATATTAGAACACAGGGTAAAGAACGTTTTGAACAAGCGATAAAAGAAGCCAAACCGCTTTCAAGCTACCTCTTTGATAACCTAATTGATTCCTATAATATCAATTTAGGTACTGTGGAAGGTAAATCAACCTTACGGACATTATCAAGCGAACTGATCGAGAAAATTCCCGATCCCGGTTTTCAGCAAGAACTGGATGAAAAACTGGATAAGCTCACTGGATTTATGGGCCATAAACGGCAACGCAACGCATCACCAAGCACTCGACCTCAACCACACAAAGAGATCAAACGAACCCCAATGCGTGAAGTTATCGCTTTGCTTGTGCAAAATCCGAGCTATGCTGAAATGGTACCCGATCTTTCTAGTGTGAAAGAGTTACCCCTACCCGGATTGAGTTTATTGATTGAGGTGCTTGAAAATTGCCGACAATACCCCCATATCACTACCGGCCAATTACTTGAACATTGGCGTGATAATAAAAATGAGGCACTTCTGTCTCGTCTGGCAAGCTGGGAAATCCCCCTTGTCGAAGACATCCAAGAAGAACTTTTTTTAGACTCATTGGACAAAATCCTTGCCCAGTGCGTAGAAAAACAAATTGAAAACTTGCAGGCAAAAGAAAGAAGCGTCGGTTTATCAGCCGATGAAAGAAGGGAGCTAGTAGCATTAATGCTAGAATTAAAAGCGTAACCCAGTTTAAATAGTCAGCAACGAATAAATTTGTTAATATACGTGGTTTGCATTTCGCATACTATTCCTTCACCAGATACGAAGTTGGATACCGTCTATGGATCAAAATCCGCAGTCACAGCTAAAATTACTTGTCATTAAAGGCAAGGAACAAGGCTATCTGACCTACGCCGAAGTAAATGACCACCTACCTGCTGAAATCGTCGATTCCGAGCAAGTAGAAGATATTATTCAGATGATCAATGACATGGGCATCAAAGTCGTAGAAACGGCTCCTGATGCTGATGATCTCGCTTTAAGCGACGATAACACGATCACTGATGAAGATGCCGCTGAAGCCGCTGCCGCAGCGCTTTCAAGCGTAGAGAGCGAGATTGGTCGAACTACTGACCCTGTACGCATGTATATGCGTGAAATGGGTACAGTAGAGCTACTGACTCGTGAAGGTGAAATTGATATTGCTAAGCGCATTGAAGAAGGTATTAACCAAGTTCAAAGCGCAGTCGCTGAATATCCGGGCACAATTCCTTATATTCTTGAACAATTTGATAAAGTTCAAGCCGAAGAATTACGCCTGACCGACCTAATTTCCGGTTTCATCGATCCGAACGAAGATGGTACAACGGCACCAACCGCTACTCACATCGGTTCAGAGCTAGCAGAAACCGAACTCAGTGACGATAAAGATCTCGATGACGACGAAGATGAAGACGAAGAGAGTGACAGCAACGATGATGATGCCGAAGAAGAAAGCGGCATCGACCCTGAGCTTGCGCTAGAGAAATTTACGGAACTACGTAATAAGTATCAAGACTTACAGCTCGCCATCAATGAACACGGTCATGACAACAACAAAACTCAGCAAGCCACTGGGTTAATGCTCGACATTTTCCGCGAGTTTCGCTTAACACCTAAGCAGTTTGACCATCTGGTTAACACGCTGCGAACCTCGATGGATCGAGTGCGAACTCAAGAACGCTTGATCATGAAATCGGTTGTTGAAGTTGCGAAAATGCCGAAAAAGTCATTTATCGCTCTCTTTACTGGTAACGAATCAAGTGAAGCATGGCTTGACCAAGTCCTCGCTTCTGATAAGCCTTACGTAGAAAAAATTCGCGCCAATGAAGAAGCGATTCGTCGCTCGATTCAAAAGCTGAAACTCATTGAGCAAGAAACGTCGCTCGATGTTAGCCGTATCAAAGATATTAGCCGTCGGATGTCGATTGGTGAGGCTAAAGCTCGCCGAGCGAAAAAAGAGATGGTCGAAGCAAACTTACGTCTGGTTATTTCTATTGCGAAAAAATATACCAACCGTGGTTTACAATTCTTGGATTTAATTCAAGAAGGTAATATCGGCTTGATGAAAGCAGTGGATAAATTTGAATATCGCCGTGGTTATAAATTCTCAACCTACGCAACATGGTGGATTCGCCAAGCCATCACCCGTTCTATTGCCGATCAAGCACGTACCATTCGTATTCCAGTTCATATGATCGAAACGATCAATAAACTGAACCGAATTTCGCGCCAAATGCTACAAGAGATGGGTCGTGAGCCACTGCCTGAAGAATTAGCAGAACGCATGCAAATGCCGGAAGATAAAATTCGCAAAGTGCTCAAAATTGCCAAAGAACCAATTTCAATGGAAACGCCAATCGGTGATGATGAAGATTCACATCTCGGTGATTTTATTGAAGATACTACGCTTGAACTGCCTCTAGACTCAGCAACAGCAACCAGTCTAAGAGCCGCTACTCGCGATGTACTTGCTGGCCTCACACCACGTGAAGCTAAAGTGTTACGGATGCGTTTTGGTATTGATATGAATACAGACCACACACTGGAAGAAGTGGGCAAACAGTTCGATGTTACTCGCGAACGTATTCGTCAAATCGAAGCCAAAGCACTGCGTAAACTTCGTCACCCAAGTCGCTCAGAAACCCTGCGCAGCTTCCTTGATGAGTAAATCAAACTAACGTGTTTAAAAGGTGAGCAAATGCTCGCCTTTTTTATTACCCCAAATGCTAAGTGAATAAAAACTAAGCGCTATTACCCTATTTTCCGGCTAGACAGACACTCAGCCTTCCCCTATAATCACACACCTATCGGCCCCTTAGCTCAGTGGTTAGAGCAGTCGACTCATAATCGATTGGTCATGTGTTCAAGTCACATAGGGGCCACCAAATTCCAGAAGGCTTATGGAGAAATCCGTAAGCCTTTTTTCGTTCTAGTCCGGTCTATATCCGGTCTGCGATTACTTCCGGTAAGCTCTGGTCCATTATGTCAGCCGAAACACGCCACGTAGTCACCACAGAGACGCAGTTCCTAGTTTAGAGTGATATCCACCATCAGAACCTTCTCTAGTCTGTACAGCACGAATCAGAGCAGATACATACCACTCAACCACAGCCCCAGAAACAGCGGCTAATCATCGGATATTCATACTGGAACCGGAAAAACCAACGCCACACTGGATTACAGCGCGAATCTGGTATGAGTTAGAGCGTCAAGTTGGGTTAGTAGAATAGGATGTAACTACCGTCGACGACGACGGAAAACCTAAATAGGAAATTTACATTAGGGTTCGTGTCCAGCTCGGTATCTAGCCAAAATCACAGCTAAAGACCGGATAGGGACCGGACCGACGACGCCGTCGGCAAAGTTGCTGGAACTACATCATGCAGGAAGTTAGGCAGAGCAAGCCTTAGAGTAAGATTACAGGGCCAGTCTGGTGTGACCGACCCAGCGATCTAGGATTTACTTCTGTATTATTAGCCCTTTCAATTTATTAGCGTATTCTAAATCGAGCCAAGGTTCTCTTCTGAGCTCCTGCTGAACAGATGTTTCAAGCTTCAACTTAAGCACCCCCAAAACAAGTCTTTCAATAAGTATACTCAGATGCAACGTTGCGACTGCTAACCCCTGATGATCTACACCGTGATTGCCTTCATGTGCTAAATGATTTCTAATAGTAAGTAGACCGTTTTTTGTCTTGATTGCCCAAAGATCTTCTTTAAAAACTCGATGTTTAGATAAAAAATTATCGATTGAGTCAGCAGCAGAAATTTTTTTAATGTTTGAAGTTAGGTTCATTAGCATATCGTATACTTCATGGTCGACTTTTTTATGTGGCTTTGCCGCTTCTTTTATTAATTGAATGGATTTTGACCTTGTTTTATCTAGCTCTAATGTAAGGCTCAGTTTTTTAGCATAAGACTCCAAAGCTGTGAATAAGGCCATATATTTAGCATCATCTCTACGTTGCACTGATGAACAAAGATCAAAGCTAAGTTTATGTACCATATCCTGTTCTGAGTCTTCCAAACCATAATAATTCGATAAACCTATATTGATCATTTTTTCTAGCTCATCAACTTTACCGCTCACTAAATAAGATCTAGGCTCATATAAAGCATAATTAGTCTGTATCGCATTTAGTGGATACTTCCAGTGCCTAATATATTCATTTCCCGTTTGATGTTCCCAACCTAAAACCAACACTCTTTGGCGTGAAACAAAAGACAATATATCAAGTAAGGGCTGGATTATATTAATGATAGATTCAGGGCTAGTATTAGGTCTGCAATATTTAACTTCTAGCCTATAGCCATGTAGCTTTAATGAGCCATTATCATTAAGCATTGCGGATTCAATACTATATTTTTGTAAAACAATTTCGCCAAGAGTTGGGTGACTGAACATAGCTATTTGGCTAATGCCATTTAGACCATCTTCCAGACGTAATGTGTTAAAATATTCAGTATCAGATATGTAAATTGAAAAGCTATAATCAGACGAATTAAGAGGCATTTCTATCGTCAAACTTTTTATATGACTCAGACCTACTGGGGTTGAACCAAGTTTTCTTTTTAAAAGGGTATCGGTAGTTAAGCTTCGGTAATGAACATCTTCTAAAGTAATTATTTCAGTCCCTTGAAGAGTTTTAATCTGCCAAGGAGTCTTGAGGTTCGGTATAGGCATTGCCTCATTTGGAATTCCAACCCGAACCTCTGCAGGCTGACCAAAAAGCAAAGGTAATATAACAGAGCAATCAACCATAATCGATTTACCATCTTGATCAGTAAGTTTTGCGTCTGCTGATATTTTCTTTCTATAACAATCCAAGTTATTCACTTCCTCTGTTAGCTACCATTATGCTCAAGGTATCACATAATGTGGCATGGATGAATGCTCGCCAAATACCTACAAACCCTTCCTCAAAGCCCCCCCCCCAAAAAAACAGCGAGCGTTTACCCACTGTTTTTAGGCTACCCGTTACTCACATCTCCAACCAACTCCTCCACATTCGCACTGACTTCTCTCAACCTACTCGAAGCCAAGTGGGCGTAACGAGTCGAAGTTTGTGGACTCTGATGCCCCAACAAATGCTGAACATCATAAAGCGTGGCATTGCCTGAGTTGATCAGAATCGATACAAAGCTATGCCTCAAATCATGAATTCGGAAGTTGTCTGTAATTCCGGCAGCTTTCTTAGTTCGAGCGAATGCCTTCTTCGGGTGGGCGATAGGTCTACCGGGGGCATCTCCGGCAAAGATATAGGGGTTCTTCGGTTGTTGAAATCGTCGTTGGTCATGAACAATATAGAGAACAAGTCGAGTATAAAAAATTGGAGATCAACCCCCTACTAGGCTCGAATAAATTTCAGATCCAATTGCCTTTTTCGCGCACTGAATTTGTTACTGAGTTGCCAAAAAACAAAAAGGCATGAGTATTTCCGGTTATCAACCCAAGCTTTCTCTGGCGATGAATAACGATCATCAGCTAAGGATTGTGGAGAATAAGGCGCTATGACCGCTTAAACGCAGGTGAAGGGGCGATTCTCGATACCTACCGTAATAGTTTTATGCCGCAAGTGCACGTAGAGAAAGTAACTGAATGGATATTGAGTCGAATCAACTACTTGGGTTAATTAGAACATATTACAGTTTAATGCATGAACTCCCAGACTGCTTGACCGCTACACCAACCTCTATTTTGCATATTATATATGCTTAAAAAGCACTGATCGGTAAATAAAAGTCGATCTCAAACTGCTCATCGTCATTGAGAAAATGATTTTTGTGGTAGTGAACATAAGCGGGGGTTAAACGTAATTTGTAACGTGATTGAGGCAACCACTTTTCAAAAATCTGGCTTACTTGAGGAAGTAATTCACCATAGCGGCCTTGCAGCCGAAATACTGCATGTAAGCCACCGGGGATGGTTAATTGATTAACGACACTTCTCAATTTCACTGGTTTATCAATAGCTAAGCAGGCGACATAACGGCATTGTTCTAAGGAAACCCAAGCTGGATTTGAATGATGCAAAGCAAATTGCTGACTAACGCTTCTTCCTTCTTCTTGAGCCCAATGGCTTAATGCCACCCAAGCTTGTCGGATTGAACGATTATAACCTTGGTGACGAATATAAGCCGTCAAGCGAGGCTGAGTTTCTATGATTTTTGGCCTTGGTAATATGAGATTGGCCACTCGTCGATAGCCTTCCGCCACATCGCTATCATGAATAGTGGCTCGTGTTAACGAAATCCCTTCTCCATGCCGCCATTGACCCGGTGTCACTTGAAATTCAGCTTTAAAGGCTTTAGCAAAAGAAGAAAGTGAGCTAAATCCGCATTTATTCGCGATATCAATGACAGGAGTACGCGCATCGAACATTAATTGGTTGGCTGCATACTCCATTCGGGTTCGCCGAATGTATTGATGCACCCCTTCCCCAACCACACGTTTAAAAACGCGGTGAAAATGTTGCTCTGAGTACGCCGCGAAGTCGGCTAACCGCTTTGCTGACAAATCACTCGCAATGTCTTGATGAATGTAATAAAGAACATCATTGATACGTGAAATATGCTGTGAATTCATGGGGTAAGTTATATCAATCGAGATGAAGTTGAGCATAAATGGACAAACAATTTTGCGCAACCAATCGTACTATGCGACGAATAAAATAATATCGCCCCAAACAACTTGAAGCTGCAAGTTAGCAGTCATTCAATAAAAAGGGCTACCGGGAGCATACATGGACATCGCAAAATCGTTACAACAAGTCAAATCATCCTATATTCGAGAGATCCTCGCCGCTGCGAGTGATAAGAATGTTATTTCTTTAGCTGGAGGGCTACCTGATGAAGCGACATTTCCGATTGAGCTAATGCGTGCAACATTAGTGGATCTGGCAGAAAAACCGCATGTGTTTCAATATGGCGCTACAGCTGGCTACGGCCCGCTGATCGATTTTCTCAAACAACATTTTGCGTTACCCGCCCATCATGAGGTTATGATCACCACCGGATCACAACAAGGGCTAGACTTAATCGCCCGTGCTTATATTAATCCGGGTGATCATGTGGTCATGGAAGCGCCGAGTTACTTAGGCGCAATGCAAGTGTTTGGGTTAGCACAAGCGAATATTGTTACGGTAACACAAACACCAGAAGGGCCAAATCTTGCAGAATTAGAGCAATGCTTTCAATCACAACGCGCTAAATTATTTTACGCCGTCCCAGACTTTCATAATCCAACCGGCATTTGTTGGAGCTTAAACACGCGTCAACAAGTGGCTGAACTCTGTCAACGCTTTGACGTCGTGCTGGTGGAAGATGTTCCGTATCGTGAGTTGCGTTTTACTGGTGAGAGCCACCCCTTGGTGTCTGATTTCTGTCCAGATCAGGCGATTGTTCTGCGTTCTTTTTCTAAGATCGCTTCTCCGGGGCTCAGGTTGGGAGCCGTTTCCGGCCGAGCGACTGATTTGGCTCCGATGATTAAGGTTAAACAAGGGGCCGATCTTCACTCCAGCGTTCCGATGCAAGCTTTATTGCATGCTCTACTTGCTCATCCTAAATTTCCAGAGCACCTTCAGCAGATCCGAACCTTATACCGTTCACGTTATGAGGTATTATTCGATAACTTGAAAAAAGCATTACCGAATGGCTACCAGCTTAATTCAATTGATGGCGGTATGTTTATCTGGCTTACCCTGCCACCATGTGACACGTTTGCGTTGGCTCAACGGTTACTCGCTGAAGGGGTTGCAGTTGTCCCTAGCCCAGTGTTTTATCCAGATCCTGACCATGCACCAGCGGCACTACGTTTAAACTTCACTAATTCAACCGAGCAAGAATTAACCAAGGCTGTTCAGCGTTTAGTTTCAGTCTTAACTCAGGCTTAATCGAAGGCTCCGGGGGAGTTTAGCTCCCCTTTTATATCCTACCTGCAACTCCACGTTGTTTGGGTATCTCAACCTGCTTTGTGTAAAGTAATCATAAAACCTTATCAAAGACAAAAAATCAGATAAAACCTCCAATTGAAAACAAATTTCAGGAGAATTTCTCTATATAACGAATAAAAACAGCACCCATCTGAATCAAAACAAAAAGGCAGCATATTATATTAATAAAAAACCACAAAATGGATTCTAATTTTATATTAAAAGCTAAAATCCAGTTTTATAAACTATAATTACAAAAATAAACAAACAGATATTTCAAAAAAAATAAAGCCCGTTATTATACACC